>NZ_JBXASW010000035.1:0-63568 GCF_058809745.1 Variovorax sp. MPBD4-3 | reverse complement strand
TCTCTCCCCTCCCCCCCCGGTTCCTCGTCGCGCCTTCGCAATCAGCCGAGCAGCCGGACCTTCTGCAGTGTCTCGCCCACGGACTTCAGCAAGATGTCCGGTGTCAGGCCGGACACGGCGCCGGGCGTCAGTGTCAGCGTGACCGTGCCGTCAGGCGCACGCAGGCACGAACCAACCGTCTTTCCGTCGTTCGTGATGGCCAGCTTCTCCGCCTTCGCCACCGACTCCAACCCTTGCAGTCTGGCGACCACGGCGGCGGGGGCGAGCTTCATGCCGCGCACCTTCTCGGCGCGCTTCAGCACGCTGCGACGATCCTTGTCGAGCGCCGCATTGAGTTGCTCCGCGTGCCGATGCTGCACTTCCAGTGGGCTGCGGAAGCATTCCAGTACCGCCGAAGGCAGCTGCGCCACCATCAGTGCCTTGCGGATCCAGGTATGGCTCACACCAAGCTTCTCGGCCAGCTGGCGCTGGGTCGGGAACAACTGCTCCTCGAGGGCGCGCTGGTACATCACGCCTTGTTCATAAGGCGAGAGGTCTGCGCGCTCGCGGTTCTCACGATCCATCGCGGCAAAGAGTTCGGCATCGCCGAGCTCATCGAGCCAGATGGCCGCCAGCACCGGAATCCCCAGTTCCAGACATGCCCGGTGGCGCCGGTGGCCGAACACCAGTTCGTACTGCCCAGGCTCATCCACCAGCGGACGCACCAGGATCGGCTGGACGTTGCCGCCAGCCAGTTCGATGTCGGCCTTGAGCCCGGCGAACTCGGCGCTCTCGAATGAAGCCGGGTGGCGGTTGGCCCAGCGCGAGGGCCGGACGGTCGCGGGGTCGATCTTGCGCGTGGGAGTCGAACCATCGTGCTGACGAAGCCGTTCGCGCAACGCAGCCAGTTCACCTTCCACAGCTTGCATCTGGCCGCGGAAGGCCAACATCTGCCCGGGGCCGGTGCGGGGGGCGGGCTGACCCGTTTGTGCGGGTGGAAACCTGGTTTCCAGCGCAACGGGGGCTGCGCCCGGCAGTGCAGGCGGGGCCGGGGTCGTCGATACGGAGACCGGCGCCGCGGCGGGTACCGGCTCTGGAATCGACAGGCCGGCCGTCAATGCTTCGAGACGCTTGCGGGTGCTAGCCATTGAAACCTCCTGTGCAATGGAAACCTGGTTTCCACGCAAGACGCGTGGGACGGAAACGGACGGAAACGGACGCAAAAGACGTCCGGGCCCGGACGTCTGGAAACCTGGTTTCCAAACGGTACGTCGCGACGGTCGTATGGAAACCAGGTTTCCACGCAGGGGACGCACTGGGCCAACCGCGACAGACGCGCGGCTCCCGGCCTACGCTTTCAGCACGGAACGCCGCCCAGCGGCGCACGACGAGCGGCTGCGGCGCCGCGGTGGAAACCGGGTTTCCAGGCCGCTCCGCCGCCCTCTTCTGTTCGTGAAGCCAGCCTCTCATTGCACCTGCGCCTTGTCCGACCAACTGCTGACCACCGACTGCTCGACCAGGTCGACGAAGGCGTCATATGCATCGGCTGCGCGCTTGTAGGTCTTCGCTGCGCCTTCATACTTCTGCACGTCGTAGACGGTCGCGAACTCGGCCGCCTTGTTGCTGGTCACGCTGGTCTTGGGGATCTCTACCGGCAACGTGTACTCACCGTAAGTGGCCTGGATCCATTGTCGGACCGCCGGGGTGGCGGGATCGCTGGGGTCGACTCGGCTAAGCAGTACATGCAAAAACTCGAAAGCCTTGCGAGCGAGGTCGCCGCCCTGTGCATCGAGATTTCCCCCCAGATCGGCGAGCAGCGACCAGAACTGTGCAGACGATGCGAAGTCGAGGCCCGAGGGCGGCACCGGCACGATGATCCCGTTGGCTGCCCACAGCGCGTTGATCGTCACGTAGGACAGCGAGGGCGGAGTATCGATGACGATCACGTCGTAGAGATCACGCACGCTCTCCAGCCCGGCGTTGAGCACATCCCAGAAGCGCGCGCCGGGTTCCTGCATCTGGCGCGCCGGCAGGGCGAACTCGGCCGAGAACAGAAAAGGCGCCGCCGCCACCAGGTCCAGGCCGTCCCAGTAAGTGGATCGAATCGCATAGCGGATGTCGGACTGGCTGCCGTCGCACAGCGGGGCAATGGTCATGTCCTCGCTGATCTCCGCTTCGGGCAGCAGACCGTGCAAGGTGGTGAGCGAGCCTTGCGGGTCGGTGTCGATGGCCAGCACGCGATGGCCGCGCAGGCTCAGTCCCTGTGCCAGCACCATGGCTGTCGTCGTCTTGGCCACGCCGCCCTTGAAGTTCCCCACGGCGATCGTGAACGCCTTCTTGCCGGCAGGACGCATCTTCTCGGCGCGGTAGGTGCGCGTCCAGGCACGCAACTCGTTCAGCTCGAAGCTGCGCTTGCCGCCCGCCGGCGTCAGCCGGCCACTGGGAAGATCTTCCTTCGTGATGCGATAGGCCACATGCGCCTTGTCGACACCGCACAATGCGGCCAGTTGCGCAGTGGAGTAGATCGGTGCAATCTTGCGGGCTTCAGGTGCCAGCAACCGCCCTCGGATCTGCTCGACCATCGAGCCTGCGCGCACGGCCAATGCCGCGATGCGCTGCATGTCAATGCGTGCACGAGGAGGGGAGGGGTTGGAGGGAGCGAGCGTGGAAACCTGGTTTCCAGCGCCGGCGGGAGCGGGCAACGCCATAAAGAAGGGCCTTATTCAACAGAATTCAGCCATTCTATGAGAATCCGTCGAATGAACAAGATATGAAAACAGAATCGCCAACCGTGGGCCTCTATTGTGAGAAGGGTTGGGGACCAAGGTGAGATCCATTGGGATTGCCCCTCCTGATGGGCCTCCAGGTGGTGCAGATTCCGAAGGATCCGGGCATCCATGAGGCGATCGACGCCCCGGCGCAGCGGCATTCAGTGCCTGTGAGTCCTGACGGACGCCCGGTTCATGCGCCGAAGCCCTTGTCCACTCACGCCAAATCCCAAGCAATCACACATTGGCGCGATCCAAATCCCATTCGACCTCACAACCGATCCCAAATGTTCTCACATCAAATCCCAGCGTTACTCACACAAACCCTTCCAAGTACATGTCAAGATTGAAGAAACTGCACCTTCAATTCTTCAATCTCTCCAAGTGTTTCTTTTCAAAGTATCAAGAACGCGCGTTCGAACTGTAAATTGACCGAATCACAAAACCTCGGCATGATGTGAACCCGTTGATCACCTGAAAGAAGTCCATGGAAGAGGGCGAAGTTCCACGACCACCGCCCAAGCCATCCCCCACGCCGGACGAACAGAGCGTTGCCAAGGCCAACGAGGCCATCGCGATCCGGCCCAAACGGGGGCGTCTGACACTTCTTTCGAGGCGCATCTACAACGCGCTGCTCTATCACTCGCAGCGTCAGGGCGTCGACGAACCGGTTTACAAGCTGGCCCTGAGCGAGCTGATCGGCGATGCCCGTTTCAACTCCAACAACACCGAACTGCTCAAGTCTCATCTTCGGGACATGCAGGCAACCACCATCGAATGGTCAACCAGCGGCACCGGACTCAAGCGCTGGGTGTCGTCGCAGTTGCTCGGAACGGTCACCATCGAGGAACAGGGTCGGGGACGTCCCTGCACCATCACGTGGCGCTACCCGGAAGAGATACGTGAGCGGCTGGTCAGGCCCCATCAATACACGCGCGTCCTGCTGGAGATCAGCGGCCAGATGCGAAGCTACCCCGCGGCCGTGCTCTACGAGATCGGTGCGCGCTACCTCACGTCGCCGAGCCGTCTGTCGATGCGCGAGGACGTGCTGTGGTGGGCGGCAGTGCTCACCGGGCGCAGCGACATCACCGAGGTCGACTATCGCTTCCTCAAGCGCGACGTGATCAGCAAGGCGCTGGCCGAGATCGAGGCATTGTGCGAAGACTTCAGCCTCGAGCTCATCGAGCACAAGCGGGGGCGCCGCATCGAGGAAATCCAGTTCAGGGTGGTGCCCAAGCTGCAGCAGCGTCTGGGCGCAGCCGACGATCCCGCGCGCAATGTTTTCGACCTGGAGCTGGTTGGAAAGCTGATCGCGCTGGGCCTCAAGCAGGACGAGGCCCAGGATCTGTATGCGACCACCGACGAAGGGCAGCTGCGCGGCACGATCGAGCATGTCGAGCAACGCCTGCGCAGCCAGACGCTGCCGGCACTGAAGTCGGCCGCTGCCTATTTCAAGGATGCCCTGAAGAAGGGCTACGCCGGCGTGAAGGGGGAGGAGGCCGCCGCGCCCCCGTCGTTGCCTTCGCCGTCAAGAGGCAAACAGGCAGCCGCACCGGCTGGCGAGGACCGCATGCACCGGATCCGCGAGCTGTGGGAAAACGACCGCATGCAGAAAGCCAAGTCGCTCTACCTGGAAATGCCCGAGGCAATGCAGGCCGAGATGCGCTCACGCTTCGAGGCCGAGCGGCTCGCGCAGATCGCCGCCCCGATCGCCCGCGCATGGCGCCGTGACGGCCCCGCCAGCCGCATCGCTGCAACCACCTTCCATCGCTGGCTGGCACAGGTCACTTGGCCCGAGGCGCCCTCGGACCGGGTGCTGCTCGATTTCGCGCTGGCCCAGGGCGTTGCGGGCATGTAGGCGCCGCGCAGGATTGGAAATTGTCCGACACGCCATGCGCGGGCGAAGTCTTAGATTTTCTCGCCCGCACCTCAGGTGCGGGCCTTGCTGTAAACCTCGACCCGGCCCGCAAGGCCGGGTCTTTTTTGCCAGCAGCAGGCGTTGCATCTTTTCCTCTTGAAATTTGCGACGCAGGGTCCTATGTTGCCTATCGTCAAAAGATTGGTCGACCGAAAAAGGAGGTACTGAAATGACCATGAACTTGCTCAGGCAGATTGCCGGCTCCCGTTTGCCGATCTCGTTCTATCGAGCCGAAGACATCGACCGGGTCAAAGTGCTCAGAGCCGCCGGGCTCGTCGTTGCACTGGTTCCGTCGCCCGCGAATCCCCTGGCGCTGTCGGGCGCCGCCGCTGCAGCCCAGGTGCTGGCTGTGACGCAGAAGGGGCGGGAAGAACTCGCAAGGTTCAACTATCCGGAATCGCGCCCGCCGCGCTGGCGAATGCGCATGCCAAGAATCAAGACGGCCACGCCTGTGCACTCAGGCGGATCTGCGCCAGTCCACCGGGAGCCCGCGCGGCCGCAGTAGTAGGCCCGCGAGCCAGACGCCGAAGCCGTCTGACTTCATTTCTTGTTCGCCATTTCCCCGACCGAGTCCCGTGGCGCATGCCCGGCGCTCTGGTCGGCCTTGCAAGGAGGTTTTGCCATGTATCGATCCCTGTTTCCTCGCGACATCTTCGCGGAGATGGATCGCCTGCAGCGCGATGTGCAGCAGGCCTTCGACCTGTCTCCCACCATCCGTGGCGTCGCGCGCAACGGCTTTCCCGCGCTCAACGTCGGAAGCACGCCCCAGGCGCTGGAGATCTTCGCCTTCGCGCCCGGTGTGGATCCCTCGACCCTGGAGGTGAATCTGGAGCGCGGCCTGCTGACGATCTCGGGCGAGCGCAAGAACGCGCTGCCGGGTGCGCTGGACAAGTCCGCCACCGTGCACATCAATGAGCGCTTCGAAGGGACCTTCCGCCGGGCGATGACCCTGCCCGACGACGCGGACCCCGACGCGGTCGAAGCCAGGCTTCGAGACGGTGTGCTGCACATCAACGTGAAGCGCCGCGCATCCGCCCAACCGCGTCGAATCGAAATCCAGTGACAAGGAGCACACCATGAGCAACAGCATCCAGGCACCCGCGAACGCCGCCGCCGGCGAGCATGTGCAGAGGGAACATTCCAGCTACAGCGACGCAGCCCTGACACCGCCCGTCGACGTGGTCGAGGACGCCAACGGCATCACGCTCTACGCCGACCTTCCCGGGGTCAGCCGCGACAAGCTGAACCTCCATGTCGAGGCGTCGACGCTGACCATCGACGCCGAGTCCGATCTGCAGGTGCCGCAAGACCTGCAGACCAGCCACACGGAGGTCGGCCTCGGCCGCTTCCGGCGCGTGTTCACCTTGAGCAAGGAGCTGGACACGCAAGGTGTCACGGCAGAGCTCGCGCAAGGCGTTCTGAAGCTGCGCATTCCCAAGGCTGCGCATGCACAGCCGCGCCGCGTGCAGGTCCAGGTGAGGTAGAACCTGCGCAGGGGTGCGTGCCGCCGGGCGCGGCGGCACGCACCCGGGCGTTCCAGCGCCCTGGCGCGCGATGGCAACGAGCACGTCACGCCCCGTCAAAGCCGACTCGAGCGGCATCACCGGTTCTCACAGAAACCCGTCTCACCGAAGATCGCCGGGTGACCGGCCGCCGATGTGAGCTGCTTCGGATGGCGAGGCGCGCCCCGCGGACCGCATCCACTAAGATCGGCCCGATGAAGCAAGAGGGCGGGCGCGAGGCGCGCCGTGAAGAGAGTACGGGTGGCCGCGTTCCCGCGCACGCACGCGTGCCGCGGGTGTCCGGCGTGACCGATGGGCAACTCGATGCGCCATCGCGCGGCGCGGCGGAGTCGAGCCTGTCGCGCCTTCTTGGGACGCTGGGCCTGTTCTCCACCGACAGCCCCTCCCTCACGGTGGAAGAGATCGCCTCCCGCCTCAAGGTACCCAAGAGCACGGCCTACCGCTATATCCAGGAACTGTCGAAGGTGGGCCTGCTGGTGCGGCTGGACCGCAGCATCACGCTGGGCCCGCGCATCATCGAGCTGGACCGCAGCATCCGCGAGTCCGACCCCGTGATCCGCGCGGCCGCGCCGCCCATGCGGGAACTGGCGGAGCAGACGGGACTGGACGTGTTCCTGTCCAAGCTGTACGGCCATTCCATCATCACGGTACACACCGAATTCAACGACCCCCTGCCGCACCTGCGCTATGGCCGGGGCCGACCGGTGCCGGTGTTGCGCGGCGCGAGCGCGAAGGCCTTGGTGGCCTTCCTGCCGGCGGCGCGGCTGCGCCGGCTGCACCAGGAACTGGCCAGCGAAGCATCCGACACCGCGCCATGGGAGGTGTTCTACGAGGAAGCGCAGCGCATCCGCCGCGAGGGATACTGCCGGACCTCGGGCGAACTCAACGAGGGCAAGACCGGCGTGTCGGCGCCGATCTTCGGGCGTGGGCGCCTGGTGGTGGCCAGCGTCACCGCGTTGGGCAGCGATGCGCGACTGGCGCTTTTCGACGCAGAGGCCATCGCCGAACTGGTCAAGCGCACCGCGCACATGATCAGCGTGCGGCTGTCGGCCGACGGGCACTTGTAGACACCTGCGACGTGCCCGTGCGGCCAGCTCGTTCAGAACACGATGTTGGCCTTCTTGACGACAGGTGCCGCCGAGGCCAGCGAGCGGCGCCAGGTCTGCAGCGCCTGTGCCGGCGTGCTCACCACCGGTTCCAGGCCCAGCGCGACCATGCGCGCCTGCACTTCGGCATCGCCCGCGATGGCCTGCAGCGCGGTGGCCAGCCTGGTGACCACCGGCTCGGGGGTGCCGGCCGGCGCGAATACCGCGAACCAGCCGGCGTTGCCCATGTCGCGCACGCCCAGCTCCTCGAAGGTCGGCACCGCGGGCAGCGAACGCACGCGGCGCAGGCCGGTCACCGCCAGCGGGCGCACCGAGCCCGCCGTCACCATGGCCTCGACGGCGGCGACGGTCAGGAACACGGCATCCAACTGGCCGCCCATCAGGTCGGTGACGGCGGGCGATGAGCCCTTGTAGGGCACGTGCAGCAGTTCGACGCCGGCCGATTCGGCAAGCACCTCGCCCATCACGTGGGCCGAAGAGCCGGCCCCGAAGCTGCCGTAGCTGAGCTTGCCGCTCTTGGCCTGCTGCAGGAACGCGCGCAGATCCTTGGCCGGGCTGTCGGCGCGCACGGCCAGCACCAGCGGTGCATTGGCCATCACGCTGACGATGGTGAAGGCCTCCTGCATGCTCTTGCCCGGCGCCACTGGCTGCTTGGAGGCGAGCGCGGCGATCACATGCGTGGAGTTGCTGCCGAACATCAGCATGTGGCCGTCGGCCGGTGGCTGGAGCACGGCGCGCGCGGCGATCAGGCCGTTGGCACCAGGCTTGTTGTCGATGACGACCGTGCCGCCCAGCGCGGCCTGCAGCTTCTGACCGATAAGCCGGGCCACGGTGTCGGTGCCGCCGCCGGCGGCGAAGGGCACCACGAGGTTGATCGGCCGTTGCGGCCAGCCGGCAGCGCGCGCCAGGCCGCTGCCGCAGGCGGCGAGCGCGGCGAGCGCGCCGAGGGCCCTGCGGCGCCGGAGAAGAAGTGGGGGACGGGATGGGGTCGCAGTCATGGGATTGGAGCGGAGCAAAGGAAAAAGAAGCCGACCGTCAGTCGACGCGGATCTGCCGCGTCCTGACGATGCGGTCATAAGTGGCGCGGCCCTCGGCGATGCGGGCCGCCATCTGGCCGGGCGTGCTGTAGACGGTGGTGAAACCCAGGTTGCCGAAGGCCTTGGCCACGGCCTCCGATGCCAGTGCGGCACGCATGGCCTCGTTGAGCCGCGCCACGATTTCCGGTGGCGTGCCGGCGGGCGCGAGCAGGCCGAAGAAGCCCTGGATGGTCATCTCCGGCAGGCCGGCCTCGGCGGCGGTGGGAATGGCGGGGAAGGCCGGGTCGCGCCGCTCGCCGGTCATGAACAGCGGCACCAGTTGACCGGCGCGCAGAGCGCCGATCAGGGGCGAGCTGACTTCGTCCATCAGCTGCGCCTCGCCACGGATCACCGCGTCCTTGGCCATCACGGCGCCCTTGTAGGGCACATGCACCACCGGCGCGCCGGTGGCGGCCAGGAATATCTCGCCCAGCAGGTGGTTGCTGGAGCCCATGCCGGCCGAGGCGAAGTTGAGCTTGCCGGGCTGGCGCTTTGCCAGCGCCACGAACTCCTGCACCGTGCGCACCCCCAGGCCCGGATTCGTGACGAAGACGAAGGATTGCGTGGCGCCCAGGCTCACCGGCACCAGCGTGGCGACATGCTCCTGGTTGGGATAGATCGCCGGCGCCGCCGTCAGGCTGCTGCCGCTGCCCCACAACAGCGTGTAGCCGTCGGGCCTGGCCAGGGCGGCCGCCTTGGTGCCGATGCGCCCGCCCGCGCCCGCGCGGTTCTCGACCACCACGGCCTGCTTCAGCTCCACCGACAGCGCCTGCGCGACGGCCCGGGCCGAGATGTCGGTCGAGCCACCCGGCTCGAAGGAGACGACGAGCGTGATCGGGCGCGAAGGCCATGTTTCGGCACGCGCAGCGGTGCCGCCGAGCAGACAGGCCGCGGCCAGCAGGAAGAGGGCGGTGCGGCGGCGGGCGCAGGAAAGGGTCGGCATGGCGGGCTTTCTGAAAAAAAGAAGACGCGGCGGCGTCGTCAGTCCAGCGACACGTTGGCCTCGCGAGCCACGCGCCGCCACTTGTCCAGCTCGGCCTGCAGCTTGGCGCGGAACTGCGGCCCGGCCGCCGCCGTCACTGCCACGCCGCGGGCGCCGAGCCGGGACTCCATCTCGGGCGTGCGGATCACCTTGTCCAGCGCGGTGCCCAGGGTCGTCACCACGGCGGGCGACGTCCCGGCAGGCGCGAACACGCCCATCCAGCCCTCGGCCACCAGCCCGCCGTAGCCCAGCTCCTGCAGCGTGGGAACGTCGGGCAGGCCCGGCAGCCGCCTCGGAGATGGCGTGGCCAGCGCGCGCAGCTTGCCGGCCTGGATCTGCGGCAGCACCACGGCGGTGGTGTCGAAGGTGAAGTCGACGTCACCCGCCAGCAGCGAGGTCATGGCCTGCTGGCTGCCCTGGAAAGGCACGTGCGTGGCCCGGATGCCGGTGGCATGGAGGAAGAGCTCGCCGATCAGGTGATTGGTCGAGCCCATGCCGAAGGACGAGTAGTTGAGCTTGCCCGGCTGCGCCTTCGCGGTGGCGATGAGTTCGCGCACGTTCTGCGCCGGCGAGCCCGCAGGCACGGCGAGCACGAAGCTCACGATGCCGACCTCGGTGATGGGCACGAAGTCCTTGAGCAGGTCGTAGGGCGCGGCCTTGCGCGTGACGGGGTTGATCAGCAGTTCGGCGCCGGTGCCGAAGAACAGCGTGTGGCCGTCGGGCTTGGCGCGCGCGACCGACTGTGCGCCGATCGTGCCGCCGGCGCCCGCGCGGTTGTCCACCACGATCGACTGCCCCAGCGCCGGTGCCAGTTTCTCGGCGATCAGCCGGGCCGCGCCGTCGGTGCCGCCGCCGGGCGGAAAGCCGACCACCAGGTGGATGGGCGCCGTGGGAGAGGCCTGGGCACAGGCCAGCGCCGGCACCAGGGCGGTCAGGCAGGTCAGCAGGAAGCGTCGGAGCATGGGCATGGTCGGTCCTTGCGCAGGAGTGGCGAAGACGGGGGTCAGTGCGCGGCGGCGGTTGCCGCGGCTGCACGTTCGCGCTCGCCCTGGGCGGCTGCCGCGGCCTCGGCCGCGCGCACGCTGGGACGGGCACCGCAGCGTGCGAGGTACGCCTCCAGGTGCGGCCAGTCCCGCGTGTCGATGGCATGCGCGCGGGTCCACATGGCGATCGTGTAGCAGTGCGCGTCGGCGATGGTGAAGGCCTCGCCCGTGAGGAAGCTGCGGCCGGCCAGTTGCTCGTCCACCCACTGCAGCTTGGACTCGACGATGCGGCGGGCGATGGCCTTGTACTCTGGCGGCGTCACGGCCTTGAACAGCGGCATGAAGCCACCCTTGTGCAGGTCGGCGGCGATGAAGCTCATCCATTCCAGCACGCGGTAGCGCGGCAGGCCCGCGCCCGGCAGCAGCGTGTTGCCGGGGCGCAGGTCGGCCAGGTACTGCATGACGATGCAGCCCTCGCTGAGGTGCTGGCCGTCGGGCAGCTCCAGCGTGGGCACGGTGCCCTTGGAGTTGACGGCGAAGTAGTCGCGGCCGTCTTCGAGGCGCTTGGTTTTCATGTCCACCCACGCCAGGGTCAGCGGCAGCTGCAGTTCGCGCGCGACGATATCCACCGCGAGCGAGCAGCCGCGGACTTCGTGATAGAGCTTCATGGGGTTCTCCGGGTAAGGGGCATGGCGTTCAGGCTGCCGCACGGCGGGCGAGTTCGGCGGCCCGCGCCGCCTGCACGCTGGGTCGCGACTCGATGCGCTGCACGTAGGCGTGCAGGCGGGGCCATTGCGCGAGGTCGATGGCTTGCAGCTCGGCCCACATCACGATGGCGTGGCAGTGGGCGTCGGCCGCGGTGAAGCGCTCGCCGTGAAGGTAGTTGCGCGTGGCCAGCACCTCGTCGAGCCAGGCAAGGCGCCGCTGCACGTTGCCGATGGCGATGCTGCGGTAGTCCGGCGGCGTGTTGGCACGGAACAGCGGCGTGAAGCTCTTGTGCAGTTCCGAGCCCAGGAAGTTCATCCACTCGAGCACGCGGTAGCGGTCCATGTCCAGGCTGCGCGGCAGCAAGCCGTCCGCGCCGTGGCGGTCGCAGAGGTACTGAATGATCACGGCGGCCTCCGTGAGGACCTGGCCGTCGTCCGTCTCCAGCGCCGGCACCTGGCCCTTGGGGTTGATGCGGTGCAGGTCGCTGCCGTCGTGGAGCTTCTTCGCCCGCACGTCGACCCAGACGCGCTGGGGCGCGATGCCGATCTCGCGCGCCACGACATCCACCGCCAGCGCGTAGGTGTGGGGGGTCATGTAGAGCTTCATCGAACGGCGCTCCTCGCGTGGTGCGCGTGCCGCCTCGTGGTGCGGCTGTGCACCGATTGGTTGCAAATCATTGAAGTTGCGGTCATAAAATTACTGCTATGCGATAAATATGCCATCTCTGAGTGTGACGTGTGTTGGTGGAACTACCCAGACGCGAGCCGTAAAGGCCGCGTGTTTCGCGACGGGAAAATGGACGCAGGCTTCCTCTTGCAGCATCCATCGTGCGGTGAGATTTACTGCATTGCGAGAATACGTTTGCGTTGGCTCGATGTGCTGGTTGGAACGGTCCTTGCGTGCTCACATTCCTAATGAATGAAAAGTTGCATGTGAAGAAGTAGATGATGCGAATAAAAAATGCATGATTTCGCTTATTCGATAAAAAAGCATATGATCGCCACAACGACGAGGCGATCGGTGCTGCCAGTTGTCCATTGCCGCCCAGGAGCATTCCCCCGGTTCCTGGTGCCGGCCCCGTCTTCACAGGGGTGCCAAGGAAACGTGCAATGAGAAGAAAGTTCGTTCTGCGGGCCTGCGGTGCCATCGCGCTGGCTGCGGCATCGTGGCTGGTGCCGCTGCAGGCATCGGCCCAAGGCAACTGGCCCTCGCGGCCCATCCGCATCGTGGTGCCGTACCCGCCGGGCACCGGTCCGGACGTCATGGCCCGCCTCGTGGGCGAGGGGCTGGGCAAGGAGCTCAAGGCGACCGTCGTGGTGGAGAACAAGGCCGGGGCCAACGGCATCATCGGCACGGCCGAGGTGGTGAAGGCGCCTGCCGACGGCTACACCTACCTGCTGGTCGACCGGCTCACGCTCACGGTCAACCCGCTGCTCTACCAGCCGCCCTACGATCCCCGGAAGGACCTTGTCTCCGTCAGCAACATCGCCGACGTGAACCTGTACCTGGTCACCAGCGCGCAGCTGCCGGTGACCGACTTCAAGTCCTTCGTGGCCTATGCCAAGGCCCACCCGGACAAGGTCACCTTCGGCACCGGCGGCGTGGGCAGCGTGATGCACCTGAACATGGAGCTCCTCGAATCGGGCACGGGCGTCAAGTTCCTGCACGTGCCCTACAAGGCGCTGGCAGAGGTGATCCCGGCCATGCTGGGCGGCCAGGTCGAGGTCACTTCCGGCGGCGTCGAGGCCATGCTGCCCTATGTGCAGAAGGGCAGCTTCAGGCTCCTGGCCGTGGGCGCGCCCCAACGGCAGGCCATCGTGCCCAACGTGCCCACCATCACCGAGGCGGGCGGCGCGGACATGCTGCTGTCCACCTCCTACTCCTTCCATGCGAAGAGCGGCGTGCCGCCCGAGATCCTGGCGCGCATGAACGCCGCGCTGGCCAAGGTGCTGTCGCAGCCCGAACTCAAGCGCTGGGCGGCCGAGCGCGGCCTGGGCGCGGGAGCTTCCACGCCGGCCGACCTGGACGCGCGCATCGCCGTGGACAACGACCGCATCGGCCGCCTGGTGCGCGAGCGCGGCATCAAGGTGCAGTGACGACCGCAGCGGCCCTTCCCTGAAAAGACACAACGAGAGGACATCGGTGATGACTGAGCAGACTGGCGCCCAGGCCCTGTGGGCGGCGCTCTCCGGCGAAGGGGTGGACACCTGCTTCGCCAACCCCGGCACGACGGAGCTGGACCTGGTGCGCGCCCTGGAGGGCCAGGATTCGATCCGCTGCGTGATAGGCCTGCAGGAGAACGTCTGCACTGGCGCGGCCGACGGCTACGGACGCATGCTCGGGCGGCCCGCCGCCACGCTGCTGCACCTGGGCCCGGGTTTTGCCAACGGCATCGCCAACCTGCACAACGCGCGGCGCGCGCGCACGCCGATCGTCAACCTGATCGGCGACCACACCAGCTGGCACCTGCCCTTCGATGCGCCGCTGACCTCGGACATCGAATCGCTGGCGCGGCCGGTGTCGGGCTGGGTGCACCGCATCGCCAGCACGGCCGATGCGCCGCGCGCCGCCGCCGAATCGGTGCGCCAGTCGCTCGCCAACGGCGGGCGGGGGGCGACGCTGATCTTTCCGGCGGATTTCCAGGCCGAGCCGCTGCGCGGCGCGTCCGACGACGCCGACGCCCCGGCGCCAGCCGCAGCCCGTGCCGCGGCCATCGGCATTGCCGCCTGCGCACAGCGCCTGCGCACGGCGCGCCGCATCGTCTTCCTGCTGGGCGGCGGCGGCGAGCTCGGCGGCCTGGGCGTGCGGGCGCAACATGCCGCGGCGCGGCTGTGCGCAGCGCTGGGCGCCACGGCCTATGCCGAAACGTTCCCGGCCCGCGCGGAGCGTGGCCAGGGCCTGCCGGCCTTCGACCGCTTGCCCTATTTTCCCGAGCCGGCACGCGCCGTGCTCGATCCGGCCGACCTGGTGGTGCTGGCCGGCGCGCTGCCGCCCGTCACCTACTTCGGCTACGCGGGCCACCCCAGCCTGCTGGTCGAGGCCGATCGCCTGCTGACCGTGGGCGAGCCCGGCCATCCGGTGGCCGAGGCGCTGGAGCAGCTGGCCGATGCGCTGCAGGCTCCGGCCTGCGAAGCGCCCGTGCATCCGCTGCCGGCCGAACCCACCGGCGCGCTCACGCCCGCGGCCATCGGCGCGGTGCTCACGCGCACGCTGCCCGAAGGCGCCATCGTCTCGGTCGAGGGCGGCACCTGCGGCTACCCCTTCTATGCCGCATCGGCCGCCGCGGCGCCGCACACGACGCTGACCAACACCGGCGGCGCCATCGGCCAGGGCCTGCCCGTGGCGGTGGGCGCGGCCATCGCCTGCCCCGGGCGGCAGGTGGTGGGGCTGCTGTCCGACGGCAGCACGCAGTACACGATCCAGGCGCTGTGGACGATGGCGCACGAGCAGCTCGACGTGGTCGTGCTCATCGCCGCCAACCATCAGTACGCCATCCTGCGCAACGAACTGCGCCGCGGCGGCGCTGCACTGGGCGCGCGCGCCGAGGCGCTCACCGCGCTCGACTCGCCGCGCATCGACTGGGTGGGACTGGCGCAGTCCTATGGCGTGCCGGCCACCCGCGCCGCCACGGCCGAAGAACTCACGGTCCAGCTGCGCGCCGCCTTCGGGCGCCGCGGCCCGGCCCTCATCGAAATGGCCCTCTGAACTCAGCGGCGGGCCGCAACGCATTCAAGGAGCAATCGAAGATGGATCTCAGACTCAAGGACAAGGTGGCGGTGGTCACGGGCGGCAGCCTGGGCATCGGCCGGGCGGTGGCGGAAGCCTTCGCGGCCGAAGGCGTGCGCGTGGCCATCGTGGCGCGCAGCCGGGACGCGCTCGAGCAGGCCGCACGGGAAATCACCGCGAAGACCGGCGTGGAGGTGCTGGCCACGCCCGCCGACGTGAGCGACACCGCGCAGGTGCAGGCCGCCGTCGATAAGGCGGCGGCGCACTTCGGCCGCATCGACATCCTGGTCAACGGCGCGGCCCATCCGGGCGGGCTGGTGCGCAGCGAGATCGAGAACGCCGATCCCGAAGGCCTGCTGCAGGACATCGACATCAAGGTCGTGGGCTACATGCGCTTCGCCAAGGCCTGCGCGGCGCACATGCGAAAGGGCGGCTGGGGCCGCATCATCAACATCGGCGGCCTGACCGGACGCGGCAGCAAGCAGCTCTCGGGCCTGCGCAACGTGGCCGTGGCGCACATGACCAAGACGCTGTCGGACCAGCTCGGCCCCTCGGGCATCACGGTCAACGTGATCCACCCCGGCGTGGTGGAGACGCCGCACATCCACGAGCTCTACGCGAAGGAAGCCAGGCTGCAGGGCCTCACGCCCGCGCAGGTCGAGGCGAACTACGCCAAGGCCACGCCCATCCGCCGCGTGCTGCAGGTCGGCGAGATCGCCGACGTGGTGCTCTTCCTCGCTTCGGACCGCGCGGCCGCCATCACCGGCGAATCCATCGCGGTCGACGGCGGCATCACGCGCGGCATCTTCCTCTGAGCCATCCATCCAAGGAGTCACAGACATGAACGGAACCATTCTCGTGGGCACGGCAGGGCAGGGCATCCTGCGCAGCGTGGACGACGGCGCCACCTGGCACCGCCTGGGCCTGAAGGAAGCCATCGAGTTCGACGGCACGGTGCGCGCGCTGGCCGTGGACCCGGCCGACCCCAGCCGGGTGCTGGCCGGCGCGGACGTGGGCATCTGCCTGTCGATCGACGGCGGCGCGCATTTCCAGCGCATGGCCTCGCCGGCCGACGGCCAGACCGTCTGGGCGCTCGCCTTCAGCCCGCTGGACCCGAAGCTGGTGCTCGCCGGCACAGGCGCGCCGTCGCGCTCGCGCATGCACCGCTCGCGCGACGGCGGCCTGAGCTGGGAGCTGCTCGACGTCGAGCTGCCCGAGTTCTGCTCCGGCGTGCACCGCCCGCGCATCCTGACCATCGCCTTCCATCCGCAGCGCGCCGGCGAAGCATGGTTCGGCGTGGAGGAGGGCGGCGCCTGGCGCACGCGCGATGCGGGCGACAGCTGGGAGCGCATCGACACGCCCGGGCGTGGCATCAACAACTCCGACATCCATGCCATCTCGGTGCTGCCGGCCACCCGGGATGCGCCGGCCAAGCACATCGTGGTGACCGTCAATTCGGTGTGCGAGAGCGTCGACGATGCCGAGAGCTTCGTGTGCCACCCGTCCAGGGACCGCTTCGACGGCCTGTACTACACCCGCACGGTGCAGCCGCTGGACGCCGAGGGCCGCGAGCTGCTGCTGGCCATCGGCGACGGCACGCCGGGTTCGCGCACCCGCATCTATCGCTCGGGCGACCGCGGCCAGACCTGGGCACAGACGCTGCTGAACACCGCGCCCAATTCCACCGTGTGGACCTTCGGGTCCCATGCGAGCGACCGCGGCCTGCTGTTCGCCGGCACCAAGTACGGCCACCTGCTGCGCTCCACCAACGGCGGGCGCAGCTGGTTCAAGGAATGGCGCGACTTCAGCGAGATCACCTCGGTGGCCTGGACGCCTTTCGTGGCGCCGGTGCATGCGCATCCGCAGTCCATCCACTGACGCAAGGAGGCCGGCCATGAACACCCGCAACCCCGTGCCCACCGACGGCACCGGCAGCACTGTCGAGGAGGTCCGTCCGCGCATCCGCCGCACGCACCTGGCGCTGTTCGTGAAGGACCCCTTCGCGTCCGCACCCTGGTACGAGGAAGTGCTGGGCATGCAGGTCACGGCGCGCGGGGCGCGATGGGTGTTCCTCTCCTTCGGGCAGAAGCACCACGACATCGCGCTCATCCAGGTGGACGAGCCCGAGGCCGCCAGCCGCGGCACGGTGAACATGCAGCACTACGGCCTGGAGATCGAGGGCGGCCTGGACGACCTGCGCCGGCTCTACGGCATGCTGCTGCGCAAGAACGTGGAGGTGGTCAAGACCACCGACCACAAGGTGGGCTACGGCCTGTACTTCCACGACCCCGATGGCCACCGCTTCGAATTCTTCCTCGAGCTCGTCCACGACGACGAGGAAGCCAAGCGCCTGCTGGGCGAATACAACGCGCCCAGCGACGCCTTGGACCTGCAGCCGCTGTGAGCGACTGCCTGCTGCACCTCCACTCCATCCATTCCCATTCCTGGACACGATCAACATGAGCACCCCCGACCTCAGCGCCTTCCACATCCGCAAGTGGTACCTCCAGATCGAGGACACCCTGGCCGGCGAGACCGGCGCACCCGCCGACGGCGAGCCGCTGCGCAAGATCGTCATCGGCGCCTGCCTTCGCAACCCCTTCGCGGGCCGCTACGTCGAAGACCTGTCGCCCTGGATCGCGCCCTCGCCCGAGCTCGGCAAGGAGTTCGGCCGCCGCATCCGCGAGGCTGCGGGCGGCCAGGCCATCGAGAGCTACGGCAAGGCCTGCCTGGTGGGCATCGACGGCGAATACGAGCACGGCAACGCGCTGCTGACCAACCCCGCCGCCAACCCGGTGCGCGAAGGCGTGGGCGGCGGCAAGTCGTGGGTGCCGTCCACCGGCAAGCGCGGCGGGCCCGGCACCGTCATCGACATTCCGCTGGCGCACAAGGACGCGCTGTACGTTCGCTCGCACTACGACACCGTCTCGGCCATGTTCGGCGACGGCCCCAACCGCGACGAAGTGGTGCTGATCTGGGCCTTCGCCACGCGCGGGCGGCTCAACGCGCGCCTGGGCGGCCTGAAGGCCTCGGAGATCAAGGGCGAGGACGGCCTCGTCTGAGCGCCGCCGGAGAGCCGCACATGCAACGCCGCGACCACCGCCTGAGCCACGATGGCCTGGGCTTCCACATCACCGAATGGGGCGAGCCCGATGCCTGGCCCGTGCTGATGCTCCACGGCATCCGCGGCTACGCCGAGACCTTCGCGGGCGTGGCGGGCGCACTGCAGCCCGGGTTCCGCGTCATCGCCTTCGACCAGCGCGGCCGCGGCGAGACCGACTGGGACCCGGGGCACGGCTACTACACCGACACCTACGTCGCCGACGTCGAGGCGCTGGTGGCGCAACTGGGCCTGCAGCGCTTCGATCTGCTCGGCCATTCGATGGGCGGCATCAACGCCATCGTGTATGCCGCGCGACATCCCGGCAAGGTGCGCCGCCTGGTCATCGAGGATGCCGGCCCCGGCGCCTTCGACGCGAGCGACGGTGCCACCCGCATCCGCAAGGAACTGGCGAGCACGCCCACCGCCTTCGCTTCCTGGGACGAAGCCGCCGCGTTCATGCGCGCACTGCGCCCCACGGTGACGGAGGAGGCGCGCCAGCAGCGGCTGCACAGCATGCTCAAGCCGATGGGTGGCGGCGGCTTCACCTGGCGCTACGACCATGCGGGCATCGCCGCCACGCGCCTGAACCCCGACCCCGCGCGCCAGGTGGACCTTGCCGCATGCGTGAAGCAGCTGCAGTGCGAGACGCTCGTGGTGCGCGGCGGCCGCTCCGACTACCTGCAGCCGGCCATGGCCGAGCGCATGCGAACTCTCAACCCGCGCATCTCCACGCTCGAGATTCCCGACGCGGGCCACTATGTCCACGACGACCAGCCGGCGCTCTTCGCGGCGGCCGTCACTGCCTTCCTGAAGCGGGCCGAGGCGGCCGCCTCGGGCCGACCCCACCCATGATCCACGAACTCAGAACCTACACCCTGGTGCCCGGCGGCGTGCGCGACTACCTGCGCATCTACAACGAGTGCGGCCGCGAGCTGCAGACCCGCACGCTCGGACAACTGGTCGCGTTGATGACGCCGGAAAGCGGCGACATCAACCAGCTGGTCTTCCACTGGGCCTTCGACAGCCTCGACGACCGCGCACGTCGCCGTGCCGCACTGATGGCCGACCCGGCCTTCGCGGAATTCCGCAAGCAGGTGCGCCACCTGCTGCTGCGCCAGGAGAGCCGGCTGCTCTCGCCCGCCTGAGGCCCTCGCACAGGCCTCCGTTCCCGTCCAAGTCCCAAGGAGTTCCCATGAGCGCTTCCGTGGAAGCCCCCGTCCTCATCATCGGTGCCGGCCCTGTCGGCGTCACGCTGGCGAACCTGCTGGGCACCTATCGCGTGCACACGCTGGTGGTCGAGCGCAGCACGGCGGTGTTCGACTTTCCGCGCGCGGTGGGGCTGGACGACGAGGCCCTGCGCACCTTCCAGTCCACCGGCCTGGCCGAGGAGATGCTGCGCGACATGATCCAGAACGTGCCCATGCGCATGTACACCGCGCGCAAGCAATGCTTCGCCGAGATCCTGCCCAGCACGCGCGAGTTCGGCTGGTTCCGCCGCAACCTGTTCTCGCAGCCCCTGGGCGAGAGGACGCTGCGCCGCGGGCTCGCGCGCTTCGACCATGTGCATTTGCGGCTCGGCCTGGAGCTGGTGGACCTGGTGCAGGACGAGGCGGGCGTGAGCGCCACCCTGCGCGACGAGGCCGGCGCCGAGCACCAGGTGCGCGCCGCCTATGCGGTCGCCTGCGACGGCGGTCGAAGCACCGTGCGCGAGATGCTCGGGCTGCCCTACGAGGGCCGCACACACCCGGCCAAGTGGGTGGTCATCGAATGCGACCAGGATCCGCTGGACGCACCCTACACCGCGCTGCACTGCGAACCCGGGCGTCCCTATGTCTGCCTGCGCCTGCCCTACGGATTGCGGCGCTGGGAGTTCATGCTCTTTCCCGGTGAGGACGGCGAGCAGATGCTCGCGCCCGACAAGGTGCGTGAGCTGCTGGGCCGGCATGTGGCCGACCCGGCGGCGCTGAACGTCATCCGGGCGCGCGTGTACACCCACAACTCGCGCGTGGCGGGCAGCTTCGTCGCGGGCCGCGTCTGCCTGGCCGGCGATGCCGCGCACATCACGCCGCCGTGGATCGGCCAGGGCCTCAATGCCGGGCTGCGCGATGCCTTCAACCTGGGCTGGAAGCTGGCCTGGATCCTCCAGGGCCGCCTGCGGCCCGAGTTGCTGGCCAGCTACCACGAGGAACGCCACGCCCATGCCAAGGCCATGATCGACCTGGCCGACACCTTCGGCGCCGTGCTGTCGCAGCGCAACCCTCTGCTGGCCTGGGCGCGCGATTGCTTCTTCATGGCGATCCGGGGCATTCCGAAGGTGCGCGACTACGTGCTGCAGATGAAGTTCAAGCCGATGCCACGTTTCGTGAAGGGCATCGTGCGCAACAGCGGCGTGGCCGGGCGCGACGCCCTGGTGGGCCGCATGTTCATCCAGCCCAACGTGGAGCGCGAGCGCGGACGGCCGCAGAAGCTCGACGACGTGGTCGGCGCGCGCTTCGCCCTCTTGAGCTGGCGCTGCGACGCACTGGAAGGCGCGCCCGCCGCGCTGCACGCGCAGCTCGCCTGGCTGGGCTGCGACCACTACGTGGCCGTGCGCTCGCGCAGCATGGGCAACGAGGCCGGCTCGCCGATGCCTGGGCAGCTCTCGGGCACGGTGATCGAGGACCTGGAGAACACGCTGCATTTCTGGTTCCAGGGCAAGGACGTGGACTGGGTGCTGATCCGCCCGGACCGCTTCGTCGCCGCCGTGGGCCGCCGGGCCGACGCCGTGGCCGAACTGGGCCGCTTCTGCGAGGCCGTGCTGGGCCCGGACGACACGGCACGGCCGCAGGCCGCAGCCAATCAATCCCTCGCGCAGGCCGAGGCCCTGGCGGCCTGAAGCCTCGCGCCAACCGCGCCCAACCGCCCGCGCCAACCTGCCCGCGCCGCGGGCCGTCTCACCATGTACCCAGAACTCTCGCTCTACATCGCCGGCCGCTTCATCGACGCGCAGGGCCGGCGCACTCAGGCCGTGCACGATCCCGCCACGCTGCAGCCGCTGGGTTTGCTGCCGTGGGCCGAGGCCGAAGACGTCGAGGCCGCCGTGCAGGCCGCCCATGCAGCCTTCGCCGGTTGGCGGCGCGTGTCGCCGCTGGAGCGCTCGGACCTGCTGCGCCGCGTGGCCGCGCTGGCGCGCGAGCGCGCGCCGGAGATCGGCCGCGCCATGACGCTGGACAACGGCAAGCCGCTGGCCGACGCCGTGGCCGAGGTGCTGAACGCCGCGGAGCACGTCGATTGGCATGCGGAGGAGGGCCGCCGCGTCTACGGCCGCGTGGTGCCCGCGCGCCAGCCAGGCGTGCGCCAGCTGGTGGTGCGCGAGCCGGTGGGCGTCTGCGCCGCCTTCAGCCCGTGGAACTTTCCTTTCGGCCAGGCCATGAAGAAGGCCGCCGCCGCCATCGCGGCCGGCTGCCCCATCGTGCTCAAGGGGCCGGAGGAGTCGCCCAGCGCGCTGGTGGCCATGGCACGCCTGTTCCACGATGCGGGCCTGCCGCCGGGCGTGTTCAACCTGCTGTGGGGCGCGCCCGCGGACATCTCGCGCCAGCTCATCGAGTCGCCGCTGGTGCGCGTGGTCTCCTTCACCGGCTCGGTTCCGGTGGGCCGCCAGCTGGCCGCGCTGGCCGGCCTGCACATGAAGCGGATGACCATGGAGCTGGGCGGCCATGCGCCCGTGCTGGTGTTCGACGACGCCGACGTCGACGCCGCCGTGGCTTTGCTGGCGCGGCTGAAGACGCGCAACGCCGGCCAGGTCTGCGTGTCGCCGACGCGCTTCCACGTGCAGTCGGGCATCCACGACCGCTTCGCCGCCGCTTTCGCCGACGCGCTGGCCGCCGTGAAGGTGGGCCACGGCCTGGAGGATGGCGTGCAGATGGGCCCGCTGATCCATGAGCGCCGTTTCCAGGCCGTGCAGGCGCTGGTGGAGGACGCCCGCGCGATGGGCGCCGAATTGCTGACGGGTGGCCGCCGCATCGGGACGCACGGCCACTTCCACGCGCCGACGCTGCTTGCCAACGTGCCCCGGGGCGCCCGCGTGATGCATGAAGAGCCGTTCGGCCCCGTGGCGGCGATGTCGCGCTTCGACACCGTGGACGAGGCGCTGCAGCAGGCCAATGCGTTGCCCTTCGGCCTCGCGAGCTATGTCTTCACCCGCTCGCTGCAGACCGCGACCCGCGTGGGCGACGGCCTCGAGGCCGGCATGGTGAACATCAACCACTCGGGCATGGCGCATCCGGAGCTGCCGTTCGGCGGCGTGAAGGACAGCGGCTTCGGCAGCGAAGGCGGCACCGAGTCCTTCGACAGTTTTCTCAGTACCAAGCTCATCACCCAGATCTGAATTCGATCCTCATGCTGAAACTCGACGACCCCTCGCTGCTGCGCGAGCAATGCCTGGTGGCGGGCGAATGGATATCCGCCGACCAGACCATCGCTGTCACCAACCCCGCCACCGGTGCGCTGATCGCCCACGTGCCACGGCTGGACGCCGCCGCCGCGCGGCGCGCCATCGAGGCGGCCGAAGCCGCCTGGCCGCAGTGGCGGCGGCGCACCGCGCACGACCGCTCGGCCATCCTTGCGCGCTGGCATGCGCTCATCCTGCAGAACCAGGAAGACCTGGCCCGCATCATGACGGCCGAGCAGGGCAAGCCGCTGGCGGAGGCGCGCGGAGAAATCGGCTATGCGGCCTCCTTCATCCAGTGGTTCGGCGAGGAGGCCAAGCGCGTGTATGGCGAGACCATTCCTTCACCCGTGGCCTCGCAGCGCATCGTGGTGGTGCGCGAGCCGGTGGGCGTGTGCGCGGCCATCACGCCGTGGAACTTCCCCGCGGCCATGATCACGCGCAAGGCCGGGCCGGCGCTCGCCGCCGGCTGCACCATGGTGGTCAAGCCCGCGAGCCAGACGCCGCTCACGGCCCTGGCGCTGGCGGTGCTGGCCGAGCGCGCCGGCGTGCCCGCGGGCGTGCTGTCGGTGCTGACCGGGTCCGCCGGCGACATCGGCACCGAACTGGCCACCAACCCCGTGGTGCGCAAGCTCAGCTTCACCGGCTCCACCGAAGTGGGCCGGCTGCTGATGCAGCAGACGGCGGCCACGGTCAAGAAGGTGTCGATGGAACTGGGCGGCAATGCGCCCTTCATCGTCTTCGAGGACGCGGACCTGGACGCGGCGGTCGAAGGCGCGCTGGTGGCCAAGTTCCGCAACGCGGGGCAGACCTGCGTGTGCGCCAACAGGCTGTACGTGCACGAGCGCGTCTACGACGCCTTCGCGCAGAAGCTGGCCGAGGCACTGCGCGCGCTCAAGGTGGGGCCCGGCGACGAAGAGGGCGTGCGCATCGGCCCGCTGATCGACGAGGCCGCCGTGCGCAAGGTGGAGGAGCACCTGGCCGATGCGGTGGCAAACGGTGCACAGGTGCTCAGCGGCGGTCGCCGCCATCCGCTGGGCGGCAGTTTCTTCGAGCCCACCGTGCTGACCGGCGTGACGCAGGCGATGACGGTGGCGCGCGAGGAAACCTTCGGCCCGCTTGCGCCGCTCTTCCGCTTCCGCGACGAAGCCGAGGTCGTGCGCATGGCCAACGACACCGAGTTCGGCCTCGCGAGCTACTTCTATGCCCGCGACCTGGGCCGCGTGTGGCGCGTGGCCGAGCAGCTGGAGTACGGCATGGTCGGCGTCAACACCGGCCTCATCAGCAACGAGGTCGCGCCCTTCGGTGGCGTCAAGCAGTCGGGCCTGGGCCGCGAGGGCTCGCGCCACGGCATCGAGGACTACCTGGTCGTCAAGTACATCAACATGGCCGGCATCGCCTGACGGCCGGCTCAAGCGCATTCGCTTTTCCCGCGCGGCACCGCCGTGCCGCATCTTCTTTCCATCGTTCCCTGGAGTCTTCAATGAGCAATCCCCGCCAATCCGCCCATCCCATCGACCCGCTGTTCACCAACCGGTGGTCGCCGCGCGCCTTCGCCGAAGAGAGCATCGCCGAGCCGGCGCTCATGAGCCTGCTCGAAGCGGCCCGCTGGGCGCCCTCGGCGTACAACGTGCAGCCCTGGCGCTTCATCTACGCACGACGCGACACACCCGCCTGGCAACCCATCTTCGACAGCCTCGTCGAGTTCAACCAGATGTGGACGAAGCGCGCCGCCGCGCTGGTGGTGGTGGTCTCGCAGCGCGAGGCCCTGTTCCCGGGCCGCACCGAGGCGGCTCCCAACCAGTGGCATTCCTTCGATGCCGGCGCCGCCTGGGCCAGCCTCGCGTTCCAGGCCACGCTGTCGGGCTGGTCGGCGCATGCGATGGCCGGCTTCGACGCCGAGAAGCTGCGCGAGGCCATCCAGCTGCCGCAGGGCTATGCGATCGAGACGGTCGTGGCTGTCGGCAGGAAGGGCGATCCGGCCGTGCTGCCCGATGGCGTGCGCAAGCTTGAGACGCCCAACGATCGACGGGCGCTCGCCGAGACGGCCGCCGAGGGTGTGTTCCGCCAGTAGCCCGCGTCCTCCCGGGTCCGGGGCGTTCAGCGCGCCGACGGATCCTTGGCGCCGGCGGCTGCCACCACGCCCTGGCGCGAATACATCGCCGCGCGGCCCTGACCGTCCAGCACCACGCTGGTCAGGGGCAGGCGGTCTTCGCGCGTGCTGGCGGTGAAGTTCGCGCCGCCGTCCTCGCTGTCCAGCACCAGTCCGTCGAGCCCGACACCGACGATCTTCGAGCCGGCGCCGGCGAGCGCGGTGATGGACGACTCCGTGTGCGTATCCACGCGCTGCCAACTGCCGCCGTCGTCGAGGCTGCGGTACATCGAGCCGCGAAGCCCGGCCACCAGCAAGGTGCCGCCGGGGCCCGCGATGCCGCTCCAGAAAGAGCCCGCATAGCCGGTCGGCATGTAGCTCCAGCTGCGGCCCTTGTCGCCCGAGCGCAGCACCATGCCGCGCTCCCCCGGCGCGAACAGCCGGCCGCGCGCGTCGGCGAACAGCCCGAACAGGTTGAGGTCGGCGCGCTTGCCGCCCGGCGGCGGCGCCAGTTCGACGGGCTCCCAGTGGGCGCCGCCGTCCTCGGTGCGCAACACCAGCGACCACAGGCCCGCGGCCACGCCTTGCCTGTCGTCGAAGAAGTGCACGGCGAAGAGCGGCCTGTCCTGCGCCGCGTCGCTGCGCTGCACCTGCCAGGTCTCGCCGCCGTCGGTGGTGTGCAGGATCACGCCCCAGTGGCCCGCGGCCCAGCCGCGCCGGGCATCGATGAAGGAGACCGAGGTCAGCGCCACGTCCACCGGCACCTGGCGTGCCTGGCGGTGGCTGCGGCCGCCGTCGTCCGACAGCAGCACCACGCCGTGATCGCCCACCGCGACGATGCGCTCGCCCGCGAGGGTGCTGGCAAGCATCGTGGCATGGGCGGCATGCGCGGCGCGCAGCGCGGGAACCAGCACGGGTGCGCCATCGTTGGCGGCGGTGGCTTCCTTTGCCTGAGGTGCCTGCGCCGCGCAGGCCAGCGGGAGGGCAACGAGGGCGCTGGCCAGGACCGCGCGCGCGAGGAGAAAAGTCGGTTTCATCTTCGATCGTGGGATGGGGTTCAGTGGTGCTGCAGCCCGGTCGCCCGCACCGGCTTGCGGCGCGGGAAGAGCCTTTCGAGCCATACCGCCAGGGCGGGCAGGGCGGTCATCGCCATCACCATGTTCACCATGAACATGAAGGCCAGCAGCTTGCCCATGTCGGCCTGGAACTTCAGCTGCGAGAAGGACCAGGTCGCCACGCCCACGGCCAGCGTGATGGCGGTGAAGATGGTGGCCGTGCCCACTTCCAGGATGGCGTGCTCGATGGCCTTGACGATGGACTGGCCCGCGGCCATGTGCATCAGCAGGCGGTTGTAGATGTAGAAGGCGTAGTCCACGCCGATGCCCACCGCCAGCACCATCACCGGCAGGGTCGCCACCGTGAGGCCGATCTGCAGCTCCTTCATGAACCAGTAGCCGATGAAGGTGCCCACCGTGAGCGGCAGGCAGCAGGCCGCCACGGCGCGCAGGTCGCGGTAGACCAGGAAGACCAGCACCACGATCGCCGCGTACACGTACAGCATCATGGGCAGCTCGCTCTTCTCGACCTCGTCGTCGATGGCCGCCAGCACGCCCGCGTTGCCCGCGGCCAGGCGGATGTTCACGCCGGGCATGGGATGGCCGTCGCGGAAGGCTTTCACCGCATCGATCACGCGCTGGATGGTGGTGGCCTTGTGATCTGTCAGGAAAAGGTTCACCGCCGTCATGCTGCAGTCCTTGCGCATGGTGCCGCGGATGCGGGCGATCTCGGTGGACAGGGCGGCGTAGTTGGCCGCATCGATGGGCACCACGGACATCTTGGGGTTGCCTTCGTTGTAGCCCTCGTTGTAGAGCCGCAGCTGCCCGGCGTACGACGAGATCGAGAGCACCCCCTCGACCGGCTGCATCGCCCAGACGAAACGGTCCTGGTAGAGCCCGATGTTCACGTTCGCGCAGCTCTCGGGCGGCGCCTCGAAGACCACGGTCAACCAGTCCAGGCCCGTGTCGAAATTGCGTGCGATGGACGCGGCGTCGCGGTTGAAGCGCGCGTCCTCGCGCAGCTCCGGCGCGCCGGGCTGCAAGGTGCCGACCACGCGGTCGCGGCTTTGCCACACGGCGGCGCCGAACACCACCGTGGTGACCAGCAGCATTGCGGCCGCCGGGCGCGGCTGGGCGAGCCGGGCCAGCACGCGCAGCCAGCCCGAGCGGCGCTCGCGCTGCAGCAGGGCCCGGTCGGCGAAGTCGCAGCTCACCTCGAAGAAGGAGGCCGCCACCGGCAGCATGACGAGGTTGGTCACGATCTTGTAGGCCACGCCCAGGGAGGCCGCGATGGCCAGCTCGCGCACCATCGGGATCGGGATCATCAGCAGCGTGACGAAGGAGACGAGGGCCGTCACCAGCGCCAGCGTGCCGGGGATCAGCAGGCCGCCAAAGCTGTCGCGGCAGGCCTCGTAGGTCGTGTGGCCCTGCGAGATGCGCCGCACGATGTAGTTGATCTGCTGCACGCCGTGCGACACGCCGATCGCGAACACGAGGAAAGGCACCAGCACCGCCAGCGGATCGAGCCCGAAGCCCAGCAGCCGCAGCGTGCCGAACTGCCACACCAGCGAGGCGAGCGAGCAGGCGATGGGCAGCAGCGTGAAGCGCACCGAGCGGCAGTACCAGTACACCGCGCCGGCGGTGAGCAGCAGCGCGATCAGGCAGAACTTGAGCACCGACTGCGCGCCATCGGCGATGTCGCCGATCTGCTTGGCGAAGCCGATGATCTGGACCTCGAAGTCGCCGTCCTCGAACCGCGCGCGGATCTTCTCTTCGAGCAGGTGGTTGTAGGCCACGTAGTCCAGCTTGCGTCCCTGTGCGTCGTACTCGGCCAGCTCGGCCGTGACCATGGCGCTGGTCTGGTCGCGCGACACCAGGGTGCCGATGAAGCCGCCCTGTGCGGCCGCGCGCCGGATGCCGGCGATGGTCTCGGGCGTGAGCCGATCCGGCGTGATGGTCGCGTCGATCAGCGGATCGGCGCGGAACCCTTCCTCGGTGATCTCGTTGACGAAGCTGTTGGGTGTCCACATCGACTGCACGCCCAGCCGCTCGATGCCCGGCAGGTAGGTGACGGCCTGCGTCACCTCGTACAGGCGCTTGAGGGCCGGCGCGGTCCAGATGGTGCCGTGGCGGGCCCTGACCACGACGTTGAGCCGGTTGGCCCCCAGCACGTCTTCGCGGTAGGTCTGGAAGGTCCGGATGTACTCGTGGCCCGTGGGCATCTGCTTGTCGAAGCCGGCGTCCATGCGCAGCTGCGCGGCGAACCACGCCATGGCCAGCGTGAAAAGGACCAGCGCGACGAGGATGCCTCGGCGATGGGAGAAGCAGAACGCTTCCAGGCGCTGCACGTTGCGCTGCAGCGTGGAAGCGGGGGCGAGGGAGTGGTCGGGATCGGACACGGAGTGCTTTCAGCAGGCGCGCGCGGGGTCAGAAGTTGCGCGACAGGGTCAGGCCCACGAAGTTGCGGTCGCGGTAAGGCTGGTCGAACACGCGCTTGCCGCCGAAGAAGGCTGCGTAGTTGATCGAGGCCTGCCACTTCGCCGGGTTCTGCACGAAGGTCACGACGAGGTTGACCGACTTGGCACCTTCCATCAACTGGCCCGCGCCGTTGGGCGTGCGGCCCTTCACGGCCTGGAAGTAGTACACCTCGGGGATCACCTGCCAGCCCGGGATCAGCGTGCCGTCGTAGACCCAGCTGAAGTCCAGGTTGTAGCCCCACGCCGTCTTGGACCCCACAGGCTGCGGTGTGCCCGCGGCGCTGAACTCCTGGCCCCAGCCCCACGCACCCGCGGCGATCGGATCGGACCCGTAGTACGGCTTGAGGTTGGGATAGCGCACCACCACGGTTTCGGCCATCAGCGTCGCGGTGTCCGCGCCCAGGAAGCGCAGCACGCCGCCTGCGTTGTTCGGCGTGAGGCTGAGCATGCCGGTCAGGTGCCACTGCAGCTTCTTCTCGTCGACCCAGCAGTTGCCGTGGTTGAACGAGCAGCCGCTCGCCGCCGGGTTCAGCGCCACGGCGTCGCGCGGACGGTACGACAGCTCGGTGCCCACCGACCAGTCGCCCACCGGCATGTTGGCGCTCAGGCCGTAGAGGCGCCGGTTCTCCGGGTAGGCCCAGCCCGGGCGGCCGGTGCCGCCCGCGTTGGTGCTGAAGTTCAGCGACTTGTCGTTGTAGTTCATCACGTAGGCGCCCAGGTTCAGCTGCGTGCCATCGGGCTGCCATTTCAGCGCGGTGCCCCACTGCCCGCCGTTCTTCGGCTTCGTCTGGATCAGCCCGTAGGCGTCGTGGCCCTTGCCCATGCCGTTGGCCACCGACCAGTAGGAGCCGGTGGGCGGCATGTAGTTGCCGTTCCACCGCGCCTGGACGTAGGCCTCGAAGTTGAGGCCATGGCCCAGGCCCGTGGCGAAGCTGGCGATGGGCGCGGGCAGCACCGCCTCCTTCAGCTGCGTGCCCGGCTGCGACAGCCGCATGATGTCCAGTGCGTTGGTTGCGTTGATGCCGCCGGGCAGGAAGAGGCTTTCTCCCCAGCTGATCACCTGGTTGCCCACGCGCACGCGGGCCGTCTCGCCGCCGAGCTGGAAGGTCTTGCTCACCCAGAAGTCCAGCAGCCGGGCCTTGAAGCGCAGGTCGCTGCGCGCGTCGCTGGCCAGGCCGCCGGGCAGGTACTGCGGCGCCGCGGCGCTGGTGTAGCCGGTGGTCTGGGTGGCCGTGAGGTCGCGAACCCAGTTCACCCGCCCGAGGAAGGTGATGTCGTCGGGCATCTTCAGGAGCAGCTCGTGGCTGCCCTTGACGTAGGTGGTGAACGCATCGCCCTTGCGGTAGTTCAGGTTGCCCTGGTCGCCCAGCGAAGAAGTCGGCGCCAGGCAGCCGGCGGGTGCGCCGACGCCCACCGCGCCCTGGATGACGAGCGTGCAGGAGGGGTCCTTGGCGCGGATGCCGGTGCCGATGGTGATGGTGGAGTCGAAGCTCCCTCGCACGTTGTCGGTCTCGAAAGTGAAGGCATGGGCGGCCCCCGTCGCGGCGAGCAGGCAGGCGGCGGGCACGGCGCCCAGCCGGGCGAAGGTGCCGGCGTGGCGGGCGGTGAAGTTCATCGGGTCTTCTCCTCGGGGCTTGTTGTCGTGGTTCGAAGTTCGAAGCGCGGCGCTCAGCGCTCGCTGATAGCGCGCAGGTTGTCGGCCGTGAAGAAGCCCGAACGCATGCGCGGACCGGTCGGCTCGGTGAACCAGCGGATGTCCTTGCCGACGCCCACGGTGTGCGTGTCGAAGACGTAGCGGCCCTCGGCCAGGTTGTTCTGCACCATGGCCATCACGTCGCACGAGCCGGTCTCGTACACCGGGATGAGGAAACCCTCGCGCATCTTGGCGAGCTTGTTCTGCCCGTCGAAGTCGTCCATCAGCAGCGGCGCCCAGCTGTCCTCGTCGAGGTAGACGGTGCGCTTGGGCGCCGAATGGCGCATGCCGGCCTTGACGGTGGCCTCCACCACCCACACACGGTGCAGTTCGTAGCGGCGATGCGACTGCGCGATGAAGTCGTCGCGCGCCACGTCCTCGAACTTGGCCTTGAAGTCGTAGGCGCCGAAGGCGTTGTAGGGAACGTAGATCTCCTTCTTGCCCACCAGCTTCCAGTCGAAGCGGTCGAGCGCGCCGTTGAAGACCTGCGGCTCGTCCAGCGTGTACTGGTTCTCCATGCCGATCTGCGGGGAGTCGTGCGAGTAGGTCGGCATGCGGCGCACGCGGCGCTGGCCGGGGAAGTAGTAGAAGGTCTCGTTCTCGGCCTGGTTCATGTACTGGGTGATCGCCAGGGCCTGGCCGGCCAGCGCGGCGGGCGAGGTGTAGCCGAAGTACACGTAGAACTCCACCGGCGGCAGCGACGACAGCTGCTGCGAGCCCTTGGCGCCCGAGGGAATGAACACCGTCTGCTCCGAGTCGGCGCGGATCCACTCGGTGCTGCCGCGGCGCGGCGAGACGGCGGTGATGGTGCCCTTGTAGTCGATGCCCACGCCGCGGTAGCGCATCTTGGAGTTCCACATCGCCTCCACGCCGTTGGAGGGAAGGGGGAACGGATAGCCCGGCACGGTCGCTTCCTTCAGGCTCCAGCCGTCGTCGTTGAGTCGGGCGGTGCCCACGTTCTTGCGCGTGTTGGCCGCAACGAAATCCGGCACGCCGCAGGTGCGGTGCGACGGATAGACGTCCATGCGGTAGTCCTTGCGCTGCTTGAGCATGGCGACTTGGCCGGCCGAGAGCTTGTCGGCGTACTTGTCGACGTTGGCCGCATCGATGGTGAACAGCGGCTTCTCGCCCTTGTGCTTCCAGAAGTCGCGCCGCAGCTTGCCCCATTCCCAGCCGGCCAGCGGCGGCTCCGCGCCCTGCCAGGCGGGAATGCTGCCGTCGGCGTTGCCCTCGCGCTGCGCGCCCGAGGGCGTGAGCTTGTCGAGCTGGGCCGCGTCGGGCGCTGCCATGGCGGAGAAACCGGGGCAGAGAAGGCCGGCGGCGACGGCCACCGCCAGGGCGAGAGGGCGAAGGGTTCTTGCACAGTGCTGGGTCATGGGAACTCCTGAAAGATGAAGAGGCGAGGTGTGTGGATCCGGATCGCCCGGACCGTGCCCGGGCTGCGCCGATGCCCGCTTTACCAACCGGCAGTGGGGTCTTTGGACTATCGGAGGGAGGCGGTGCCGGCCGTTATCCGAGATCGGCATCTGTTTGCAGCCACGCGATCGCACCGCTCCGGGCGTTGTGCGGGCCGTGTGGCGGAGGGGGTGGATCAGCCGGTGCTGCGACGCAGCGGCAGCATGCGCCGCAGCACGGCGTCCTTGCGCACGAAGTGGTGCAGCAGCGCGGCCCCGACGTGCAGCACCAGCAGCGGCCAGGCCAGCCAGGCACCGATGAAGCTGTGCACCGCCCAGGCCGCATCTTCCAGCTGCGCAACGGAGAGACCGAAGGCGTCGCGTATCGCGGCTGCGATGGCGGTGTCGCGGCAGGCAGGGATCGCGAACAGCCCGAAGTCGGTCGGGTCGTAGGTCGTCATGTAGCCCGACAGCGGCATCAGGATCAGGATGGCATAGAGCGCCCAATGCGCCGCGTCGGCCGACAGACGCTCCAGGCGCGAGCCGGCGACATGCCGCGGCACGCCGCCGGCAATGCGCCATACCAGCCTGGGCAGCGTGAGGAAGCCGATGGACAGGCCCAGCACCCAATGGATGTTGAGCAGCGGCACCACCCGCTCGACATCGGGCGTGGTGCCGAACAGCCCCGGCTTGATGCTGGTCTGCGGATCGACGAACCAGATCACGTAGTACACGACCACGTAGGCCGTGACGAAGGCTGCGGCCGTGGCCCAGTGGAAGAGCATCGAGGCCCGCCCCCAGGCGTCGATCGTGTTGCGCCAACCCATTTCAGATTTCCTTGTGCGGTGCGTTGCGATGCAGATCCGGGGCTCAGGCCGGCAGCAGGACGGTGACGACCTTTTCCTCGGTGTACGCCAGCGCGCCGGGCAGGCCGCCCTCGCGGCCGATGCCGCTGGTCTTGAGGCCGCCCCATGGCAGGTTGGCGTCCAGCGGGCTCCAGCAGTTGACGCCCACGGCCCCGGCCTTGACGCGCGCGGCCACGCGGTGCGCCCGCGCGAGCTGCGTGGTCCACACCGTGGCCGCCAGTCCGTAGGACGAATCGTTGGCCAGTGCGACGGCCTCCTCCTCGGTCTCGAAGGGGATCACGGTGCCCACCGGGCCGAAGATCTCTTCGCGGGCGATGGTCATCTGGTTGGTGGCCCCGGCGAAGATGGTGGGCTGCACGAACCAGCCCTTCTCGGGCCGGGAGACGCCGCCTGCCAGCAGCACCGCGCCTTCGTCCAGGCCGAGCTGGATGTAGCGGTTGACGCGTTCGAACTGCGCCTTCTTGGCCACCGGCCCCATCTGCACGCCGGCCTGGCGCGGGTCGCCGACAGCGACCGCCCGGGCCGCCTGCGCCAGCGCCTGCGCGAACGGCTCGGCGAGGCTGCGCTGCACCAGGATGCGCGAGCCGGCAGCGCACACCTGCCCCTGGTTGACGAACAGGCCCATGGCGCAGCCACGCAGCGCGTCGTCAAACGAGGCATCGTCGAACACGATCTGCGGGCTCTTGCCACCGAGCTCCAGCGTCACGCGCTTGAACAGCGGTGCGGCAAGGCGCTGTATGGCGCGGCCCGCCTCGGGGCTGCCGGTGAAGCTGATCTTGGCGACCAGCGGGTGCTCGCACAGCGCGCGGCCCACCACGTCGCCGAAGCCGGTCACCACGTTGATGACGCCGTCGGGAAAGCCTGCTTCCTGCGCCAGCCGCGCCAGGTGCAGCGCGGAGTGGGGCGTTTCCTCGGCGGGCTTGACCACCACGGTGCACCCGGCGGCCAGCAGGGCGGCGAGCTTCCACACGGTGATCATCAGCGGCGAGTTCCACGGCACGATGGCCGCGACCACGCCCACGGGCTCGCGCAGCGTGTACGACAGCGTGGGCGTGCCCATGTAGCCCCCGGTGGGCACCGTGCGGCCTTCGAGCTGCTGGCTCCAGCCGGCGGCCGCGCGCAGGTTGACGACGGCGTTGGGCACGTCCATCATGCGCGGCTCCATCGGCGAGCGGCCGATGGCGTTGGCGTCCATGTCGGCCAGCAGGGCCGTGTCGCGCTCGACCAGGTCGGCGAGGCCAAGCAGCAGCTGGGCGCGCTGGCCGGCGTGCAGCCGGCTCCAGGCGCCGCCCTCGAGCTGGGCATGGGCCGCGGCCACGGCGCGGTCCGCGTCTTCGGCGGTGCCGCGGGCGGCGCTGCCGTATTCCTGTTCGTCCACGGGGCTGACGAGCCGCATGCGCGCGCCGTCGGAGGCTTCGGCGTGGGCGCCTTCGATGAAATGCTTGAGGTTCTGGGTCATGGTGTCTGCGGATGTTCGAGCGGCCGCAGTGTCCGGGGCGGGCACCGCGCTGCGTTAGCCCAAATCAGCAACGCGCATGCACGCTGGCGAGGGCGCCACGGCTGCCATGCGCGGCGCACCGCCACGGTGCGAGGGCTCGCATTCGGTCTTGCACGTTTATTGCTTTGTCGAAATCGAGCAGCTCAGAAGGTTGGCCGCCACAGGACTGCCGCTGCTTGAGATGGCCCTTCCCCGTTCGCATTTCCGTCATCGGGTTTCCTCTGTCTGACACCGAGTCCAACATATGCAGAATTTCTTCTATTCGATAAATTTGCATTTATCTAGAGCGCAACCGAGCTTCTTCTGAGCAAGGATTCCACGCCATGATCCGAAGCATCCGCCATTTCCAGGACGTCCATGCCCATGCCGCATCGGTGGCCCATTGGAGCCAGCTCTACAGCCAGCTGACGGCCGGTGCGCTCGAGAGTTCGCTGCAGCAGCTGTCCAGCGACCGCTGTCACGTCTTTCGCGAACGCATCAACCAGCGCGTGGTCCAGCAAGGCGAGGCGCCCGGCCAGCGCGTGTGCTTCGCGGTCCCGATCGCCATTCCGGGCACCGCCCGCATGCAGGGACGCGACGCGGACGACAACAGCCTTTTTTTTCTGCGCGGCGGCGAGGAGTTCATGTTCCACATGCCCACGGGCATGGACCTGCTGTCCATCACCTTCGAGCGTGCCTTCTTCGACGCTGCGCTCCTGGAAATCCCCTTTGCCGAAGAGATCGCCCGGCTGCTGCGCCAGCCCGTCATCAAGGTGCCGGCGCAGCGCTTCGCCGAATGCCGCCAGCGCCTGATGGCGATGTTCTCCGAAGCGCTGGTCAACGACGAACTCAGCGGCACCCCCGCGCGGCAGGAAGAACTGGAACAGGCGCTGCTGGGCGAGCTCGTGCAACTGGTGATCGACCCGGCCTGCGACCGGCATCAACGCAGCGGCAGTTCCACCCAGGATTTCATCGTCGAGAAGTGCCACCGCATGGCCATGGCCGAGACCATGAGCGCACCGAGCGTGATGGAGTTGTGCGAGCGTCTGCAGGTCAGCCGGCGCACGGTGCAGAACAGCTTTCGCACGGTGGCGGATACGACGCCGCTGAGCTACCTGCGCTCGGTGCGCCTGAACGGTGTGCGCCGCACCCTGATGGGCAGCCGCGCCGGCGACCTGACCGTGGGCGACGCGGCGGGGCAGTGGGGGTTCTTCCACCTGAGCCATTTCGCGGCGGAGTACCAGGAGCTTTTCGGCGAACTGCCGTCGCAGACGCCGCGGGCGGCCAGGTGGCATGACGCCTGAAGCGCGCGCGCATTTCCGGATTGCCGATCCGGGCTACCGCTGCCCGGGCATGCCTTCCTAGACTGCCTCACTCGGCGGCCGGCACTGCGGTGCATGGCCTTCCCTCCCCACGCTGCACGCGTTTGCGCGCGGCATGCATTGCGACGCACCATGGAAACGCTGACTCCCGCGATGACACCTGCCCAGGAAACGCGCCACCCCCACGCCACCAGCCTTCGCCGCGGCACGCTGAGTGCCGGCTTCATCACGCTGCTGGTCATCTCGGCCGCGAGTCCGCTGAGCGTGGTCGCGGGCGGCTTCCCGATCGGGATGATGCTGGGCAACGGCGCCGGCACGCCGGTGCTGGTGCTGGTGGCACTCGGGCTGCTGCTGATGTTCGCGACCGGCTACACCGCCATGGCCACCTGCGTGACCAGTGCCGGGGGCTTCTATGCGATGGTGGCACGCGGCCTGGGCGGCAGGGCAGGCGGGGCGGCCGCCATGGTGGCCGTGTTCGGCTACGTGACGCTGCAGTTCGGGCTCTACGGCCTGCTCGGCGCGGTGGCGTCCGAGACGCTTCAGACGCAGTTCGGCCTGGCGGTGCCGTGGTGGGCCTGCGCCTTCGCCGCGATGGCCAGCGTGGCGGTCTTCGGCTACCGGCAGATCGACTTCTCGGCGCGGGTGCTCGCGGTCTTCGTGGTGGCCGAGTACCTGGCGGTGCTGGCCCTGGACGTGCTGATCCTGTCCAGGGGCGGTGCGCACGGCATCGACGCGCACTCCTTCTCGCCGGAGGCCTTCACCAGCGGCAACCCCTTCATCGGCCTGCTGTTCTGCTTCGCGGCCTTCATCGGTTTCGAGGCGACCACCATCTACAGCGAAGAGGCCAAGGACCCGAAGCGCAGCATTCCCATCGCCACCTATGCGGCGCTGCTGCTGGTGGGGGGCTTCTATTCCTTCTCGCTGTGGTGCCTGGTGCTCGGCGCGGGCAGCGACCAGGTGGTGGCCACCATCACGGCACTGGCCGATCCGACCAACCTGCTGTACCTGCTGTCGGACACCTATGCGGGCCATGGCCTGACGGTGCTGCTGCGCCTGATGTTCATCGCCAGCATCTATGCGGGGCTGATCGCCTTCCACAACTCCAGCGCGCGCTATTTCTATGCCATGGGCCGCGAGGGCCTGATGCCCGCTCGCCTGGGCTGGACGCATGCACGCCACCGCAGCCCGCACGTGGCCTCGTTGCTGCAGACGGCGCTCAGCGCCGTGGCGGTCGGGCTGTTCGCGCTGCTGGGCGCCGACCCGGTGCTCACCCAGTTTGCCTGGCTCAGCAACCTGGCCACGCTGTGCCTGCTGGTGCTGATGATCGCGACGGCCGTGGCGGTGGTGCGTTTCTTCAGGGCAGAGTCGCACGGCTATGGCCAGATGCGGATCCGCGTGCTGCCGCTGCTGGCTTGCGCGGGCTTGCTGGTCGTGCTGGTGCTGGCGGTGGGCAACTTCCATGTGCTCACCGGTGCGAGCCGGGGTATCTCGGGGGGCCTGGTGGTCACCGTGCCTCTCGCCGCGGCCGCCGGATGGCTGGCCGCATCGCGGCTGGCGAAACGCGATCCGCCGCGCTTTGCCGCACTCGGCAAGGACCGCGGCTGAGCCCGGTGCGTCCCTGTCAAGCCGATGAAGCGTGCAGCCATTCCTTGCGAAGGATCGCGTACTGCATGGTGTTCTCGTAGACGGGCTTGCCCTGGGCGTCGTTCCTGAACGAGATGAACTCCAGGAACAGCCCTTCGGCGCGCATGCCCAGCTTCTCGCAGAGTCGCCGGGAGGCGCCGTTGTGGTCTTCCACATAGGCATAGAGCCGGCGCGCGGCCCGGGCGGTGAAGAGATGGGCGAACAGCGCCGCGGCGGCCTCGTGGGCGTAGCCCGTGCCGCCGAAACGCGGGTTGAAGTTCCAGCCGACCGAGAAGGTGTCATCCTCCTGCATGGCGAACAAGTCACCGATGAGCTGTCCCGATTCCTGGAGGCACACGGCCACATGCTCGCCGTCGGTGCTGCGTCGTCGAGCCTCGGCCCGAGCGTCTTCGACGTTCGCGAGTGCGAGCGACAGGAAGCAGCTCGCGGTCGGGGCATGCAGGTAGTCGAACAGGTCCGTGGCGTCCTGCTCGCGAAAGCGCCGGAGGACGAGCCGCGGGGTGTGGATGGGTTGCTCGAGGGCCATGGTCTTTGCTTGCTTCGTGTTGTGCGTATCTGTTTCTGTATCTCGTGGATCCGGGACCGCCGCGGCTCCCGATCAGGTCCGCGGATGGTGCCCGACAATAAAGGGCACCGCGCGCTTGCGCGCCCGTACGATTTCTTGTTTCACGACCGCAGCCTTCCCAGACGATGAACAGCCTTCGCCGCATGCTCGATGTCCTCGATCTCTTTCGGCCCGACCAGCCGGTCATCGACGTCGAGATCATCTGCAACCAGCTCGGCTACACGCCCGCCAGCGCCTACCGCTACCTGCGCGAGCTCGGCGATGCCGGCCTCCTGGTGCGCCTGCCGCGCGGCTATGCGCTGGGGCCGCGCATCATCGCGCTGGAGCACCAGATGACCGACTACGACCCGGTCCTGGTGCGCAGCCGCGACCTGGTCGAGAAGCTGGTGGCGGAGACGGGCCTGGATGCCGTGATCAGCGAGTGGTACGGCGACTCGGTGGTCAACGTGCTGATCCGCCGCGGCCCCGACCCCGGGCCTGTGGGCGGAGGCCGCGGCCGCCCCATCGACCTGTTCCACAGTGCGACCTCGCGCGTGGTGCTGGCCTACCTGCTGCCGCGGCAGATCCGCCGTGTCTTCGATGCCCATGCCAGCACGCCCGAGGGGCAGCAGCAGGGGCTGGAGTGGAAGTCCTTCTCCAAGGGCCTGCTGGCGATCCGCAAGCAGGGCTACTGCATCAGCGAAAGCGAGCTTCACCCGGGCCGCACGGGCGTCGCCGCGCCGATCTTCGACGAGAAGCAGCGCGTGCTCGGCAGCATGACGCTGGTGGGACGCAACGAGCGCTTCCGGGCCTTCCAGGAAAGCTACCTGTGCACGCTGATCACCACCGCCGCGTCGGAGCTCACGGCCCGCATCGCCCAGCAGTAGGCGAGGCGGCCGTGCCGCGCGCGTCACGGCCGGTTCAGAGCGAGGCCAGCGCCTCGCCGAAGACATCCAGCGCGCGGTGCAGCAGCCGCTTCGAGATGGTCAGCGACGGCATCACGCGCATCACGTTGCCATAGCGCCCGCAGGGCACCATCAGCACGCCGTGGCCGAGCACGTATTCCATGATCTGGCCGACCTTCTGCGGCGCCAGCGGCTCCTTGGTGGCCTTGTCCTCGACGAGCTCGATGCCGATCATCAAGCCCTTGCCGCGCACCTCGCCCACATAGGGGCTCTGGAAGCCGCGCACCCGTTCCTGGACTTCCTGGCCCAGCAGCTCCGCGCGCGGCATCAGCCCCAGCGCGGGGTCGTGCAGGATCTCGAGGTTGGCGAGGGCCACCGCAGCAGACAGCGAGTTCGCAGCGAAGGTGTTGGGGACCGAGCCGTCGGGAATGCGCGCGGCCAGCTCGCTGCGCATGGCGATGCCGGCCATGGGCACGTCACCGCCGATGCCCTTGCCGAAGGTCAGCATGTCGGGTTTCACACCCGTGTGCTCCACCGCCCACATGCGGCCCGTGCGGCCGGCGCCGCACTGCACCTCGTCCACGATCAGCAGCGTGCCGCTGCGGTCGCAGGCCTTGCGCAGCAACTGCAGGAACTCGGGTGAAGGCGGGACGTATCCGCCTTCACCCTGCACCGGCTCCACGATCACGGCGGCCACGTCGTCGGCGGCCGTGTAGGGCGTGTTCAGCAGGTAGTCGACGTATTCGCCGGCGATCTGCTCGGCCGATTTGTGGGTGGTGTCGAACGGGAAGCGATAGGCGTACGGGTAGGGCGCATGGATCACGCCGCCCATGAACGGTCCGTAGCCCTTGCGGTAGGCCGTGCCCGTGGTCAGTGCGTTCGACGCATGCCACACGCCGTGATAGCCGCCGTGGAAGGCGATGATCTGGTGGCGGCCCGTCACGCGCCGCGCGAACTTCACAGCCGCTTCGAGCGCATCGCTTCCGCTCTGCGCGAAAAAGGTGATGCAGTCGTTGCGCAGGCCTTCTGGCATCAGGGCCGACAGGCGCGCGGCCAGCTCGGTGCGGCGGGTGCTGTTGACCTCCATCGCATGCATGAGCTGCTGCGACTGCTCGACGATCGCTTTCTGCACCTTCGGATGGCAGCGGCCCACACTGCTCACGCCGACGCCGGCCGACAGGTCGATGAAGGTGCTGCCGTCCGGGTCCTTGAAGGTGGCGCCGAAGGCGCGGTCCATGACGACCGGCATGCGGCCGCCGCCGCGCGCCATGGATTCGGTGCGAGCCGACAGCGCCAGGGCTTCGGCCGCGCGCGGTCCGGGATAGGGGCCCGCGGCCATCTTGGGTGCGTCGGGGAAATGCAGGTTTTCGAGAAGGGATTCGATGTCGTTCACAACATACCTCGGTGAGTCTCTGGGTGCTTGAGTGCAGGCGCGTTCAGCACGCCAGCCGCAGTCATGGTTCCATTGATCACCACAGTCCGTTAGCCCGAATCGGCAAGTCCGCTGCCCTGGCGGTGGACCGAAACGCGGCGCGGCTTCGTCGGCACGGCAGAATGCGGGCCTGGACGGGGCAAGAACTTGATGAAACTGCATCGTGCAAAACGCGATCAAGCCCACACATGACAGGGAGCTGCTTTCAATGCTGACGGAGACGCTGCAAGACGCAGCTGACTCATTCAAGGTGTCGGTGCAGGAAGCGGCCGCCGGCGCTCCCGTGGTTCTTTTCGCGGTGGGCACGGGCGGCCAGCCAGAGCGTCACGCGACTCTCCTCGGTGCCTTGGCCGGGTCTGGCTGCAAGATCGTGGCGCCGCATTTCGAGCGGCTTGCTTCGACCACCCCGAGCGAGGACGAACTGACTCTCCGCGCAAGGCGTCCTTCCCTCGCACTCGACGCATTCACTGAGCCATCGGCGAAGGTGGTGGGAGTGGGGCATTCGATTGGCGCGGCCACCCTCGTTGCCATGGCGGGAGCTCAAATGTGGTTAGCGCCAGGTCGACGCGTCTTTATTGCACCGGACGGTCGCTTGACTCGTCTGGCTCTCTTGGCTCCCCCTACCGGATTCTTCCGCGCGCCCGCAGCGCTTGATGCGGTGCGAGTTCCAGTCCTGACGTGGGTGGGTTCGGCGGACAGCATCACTCCGCCAGTCCAAACCGAATGGATGGCGAGTGCCATGCGCGCTTCGATTGCCGTGGACGTCCGCGTCACGGAAGGAGCAGGTCACTTTTCATTCATGGACATTCCCCCGCCGCATACCACGGAGCCACTGCCCGACAAGAATGCGTTTCTCCAGGCGTATTCGCGCGAGATTTGCAAGTTCTTGATCGGCTGAAGCGCGGAAAAAATCGCGCGGCAACTTTGGTGCGAGGGAACAATGGTCGCCACGGGGCGGCCATCTCGGTCGTGGACCTGATATCTGGAGTGACCCCCGTCTTCTGCAGCTTGTGATTCGAATCACACTTCGGAGTCGATAGAGGTCCGCAGCCGCTGCTTTACTTCCTCGCGTCCGTCATATTTCGCCCAAGCGGGCGTGAATGCAATATCGTTCGGGCTTTACCCGCGAATGAAAGTTGCGTGATGTTCCGTGCCGACTTTCATCCAGGCAAATCAACCATATCTCGGCGCGACATTGACCCCGATGCGTCAGTGCTGGGTCAGATGGCGTCCAACAGACAGCGCATCATCGTGTGGTCCACGTTCGGCGTTGTGGCCACGCTCGCGGTGCTATGCGCATTTCTGATTGCCGACGAACAACGCACGATACGCGCGGCCGCGGCGGCCGTCATCTCCAAACCGCTGGAGAGGGTTGCCGAAGTCAATGCGGCGTTCGCGGAACTGCGCGCCCTGAATGCCCAACCATGCTCCGCGACGCATCTTGAAGCACTGCGGTCCATCGCCTTTCGATCCGCGATCATTCGCGACGTCGTCTACCAGGGCGACAACGCCGGCCCGCGGTGCAACGGCAACATTGGCGCCGCCGCTTCCAGCCTTCCTTCCGACAGTCCCGATTTCACGACCGAGACAGGCCGCCGGATATGGCGCAATGTCGACCTGCCGCTATCGCCCGGCGTCAAATCCACCCTCGTCAAGGAAGGCGCCTACGAGCTCCTCGTCGCGCCGGAGAAGCAGACGGCGACGGTGGAGGATGGCCGCTACGCGTTGAGTGTCGTGTTGTTGAACAGCGCAACCGGCACGATGCTCGTCGTGCGTGGCGCAGATCCAGGCATCGCGCAACCGTTGTTCATCTCGGGCTCCACGTACTGGCTTCGGGGTGACATCATTTCAGTCGCGTGCCTGCCTGGGCAGGTCACCTGCTATGTGCTGAAGGCGCGCGGGTTGGCTGTCCTGATGAGCAACCTGATGCTGCTCATCTTCACGGGAATTCTTGCCGGCATCGGTGTGGCGTTCGGCATCGCATCCTGGTCCGCTCGCGGATACAGAATGCGCACCATCGACGCGCTGCTGCGCGAGGCGGTTGCCAAAAAAGAGCTGTTCATGCACTACCAGCCGATCGTGGACAACCGGACCGGCGAAACGGTGTCAGCGGAGGCGTTGATGCGATGGACCCTGAAGAGCGGGGAAAGCGTCCCACCTGCAGTGTTCATCCCCATCGCCGAAGCGAATGACCTGATCGGCAAGTTGACTCTGCTGGCGCTCCAGCGGGTCTCCGAGGACTTTGGCGATTTCCTTCGCACCCACAAGAACTTCAAGATCAGCGTGAACGTCGTTCCCGCGGACATGATGGACAGCAGCTTCCATCAGTCGCTGCAGCATCACTTTGAAGAAGCCGGCATCGCGCCGACGCAATTGGCCTTTGAACTCACAGAGAGGACTTCCGCAAGGCTCGAATCCGCAGTGACCGTGATGCTGGAGCTGGGCGGTCGGGGCCACGAAATCTACATCGATGATTTCGGCACGGGGTACGCCAACCTGTCCTACCTCAGCGACCTGAAGGTCGACAAGATCAAGCTGGACAAGAAATTCACCGACACCGTGGGCACGGGCACGTTGAGGGAGAGAATTGTCCCATCCGTGATTGAGCTGGCCAGAGAACTGGGTGTGGAAATCATCGTCGAGGGCGTCGAGAGCAACGCACAGGTCGAGTACTTCCGAGACCGCGGCGTGCACCTGATGCAGGGCTGGTTCTACGCTCGCCCGCTGCCCGCGGAGGCGCTTATTCGCACGCTGGAGGCCGCCCAGGCGCATAGCAATGCTTCGCCATGGGCTGGACAATTCAGAAGATTCGCCGAGGTGTGTTGTGGAGAGGAATCTTGAAGACAATCAGGGCAGCGCTTGTTGATCGAGACCCGAGTCGCAGAGATCAACTGAGTTCGCTTCTTCGGCGGATCGGTCCCTCCGTGCATGAGTTTCAGGATTCCAACGAATTCCTGGAGCGGCTCGCGGAAAATCACGAGTTCGATGTGCTGGTGATGACTGTCAAGCGCCATTCGGAGTGGCTCGGCGTCTCGGGCATTTGTCGGGCAAAGGATGTTCCGGTCCTCCTCTGCCTGGATGAAATGCAATGGCGATCGCTTCCGCGCAACGCCGATTTCTTCGGGGCCAGCGTCATCGGCATCGCGAGGTTGAGCGAGGACGAGCTTGAATGGAGGATTGAAGCACTCCTGCACCGGTCCGGTTTTCGTGCAGTGCGCAGCGATGCCGAGCGGGAAGTCAGTTGGGGCGACTATCGCTTTGTGATGGACGGCCGCCATGTGGTGATTCACAAGAACCTTGAAATTCAGCTTCAACCGCTTCAGTTCGACCTGGCCATGGCTCTCTTCGGCAACATCGGCCACGTGGTGTCGCGGGAACTGCTCATGGGCTCGTTGTGGAACGGTTCCACGCAAAGCAGCCGCTCCCGGGCGCTGGATGTATGTGTCGCGAGGTTGCGAACCCGCCTGGCCTTGCGCAAGGAAAACGGATTCTTGCTGGTACCGGTTTACGGACGTGGCTACCAGCTGCTGGCCGCCGCGTCCGCGGATGCGGTTTCCGCCGAGGCCGGTCCGCAGGCTCTTGTGCATGGAAACGCAGTCGTGGAATCCGACGCCCCGGTGATGCAAGCAGTGAATGGCGGCTCCTAGGGGGCGTTTGCCGCTGGGGGTGCCGGCGGCTCCTGGCGGTGTACAGTTGGCCCCCGGCCGCCACTTGCGCAGTTCCTCGAGGTTGCGCCTGGCGGCGGGCCCGACCGAACCCCGTCTCCAGCAGGCTTGAGCGGCGGGCATGCGGTAACGGCAGGAAACGCCACCGCGGACCGCGTGCGGATCGGGTAGCGTCCGGGGTGTTCCACCGGTTGGCGAACTTGCGCGGCGATTCCTGGTCTGCCAAGCACCCCCGAATCGCCACATCCGCCAGAATCGCCGTTCAGCTCCTACACGCACATGCAATTCAAGACTCCTTCCGTCCTCCCGCTCGCCTTCGCAATCGCCACGGGCGCCCTGATTTCCGCCGCACCCGCTTTCGCGGCCTCCCATGCCGCCAAGCCTGCAGCCCAGAAGAAGCCCGCTGCCACCGCGCCCGCCGCCGCACCGGCGGCCGGGCAAACGGCCGTTGCCGGCGGCCCGCCGGCGCTGCCGGCCAAGGCGTGGTTGCTGATGGACTTCGATTCCGGCGAGGTGCTGGCCTCGGCCAACCCCGACGAGCCGCTGCCGCCGGCGTCGCTGACCAAGATGATGACCAGCTTCCTGGTCGAACAGGCACTCCGGTCCGGCAAGCTCAAGAAGGACGATCTGGTGTCGGTCAGCCAGAACGCCTGGTGCCGTGGCTCGAGCACAGAGTCCTGCATGTACCTGCCGCTGAACAGCCAGGCTACCGTGATCGACATCCTGCGCGGCATCATCGTGCAGTCCGGCAATGACGCGTCCAAGGCGATCGCCGAGCACATGGCCGGCACCGAGGAGGGCTTCGCCAAACTCATGAATGCGGAAGCCCAGCGCCTGGGCATGACGCACACGCATTTCGTGAACTCCACGGGCCTGCCCGATCCCGATCACAAGTCGTCCGCGCGCGACCTTGCGATCCTGGCGCGCGCGATCATCCGCGACAGCTCGGAGTACTACCCGATCTACGCGGAGCGCGAGTTCAAGTACAACGGCATCAAGCAGGGCAACCGCAATGCGCTGCTCTATACCGACCCCACGGTCGACGGCCTGAAGACCGGGCACACCCAGGAGGCGGGCTACTGCCTCGTGACTTCCTCCAAGCGCAATGGCATGCGCCTGATCACCGTGATCCTCAACACCAACAGCGCGCAGGCACGTGCCGACGAGACCCGCGCGCTGCTCGGATGGGGATACGGCAACTTCGAGAAGGCCACCCCCATCCAGCCCAACGCCGTGGTCACGACGACCAACGTCCGCTTCGGCAAGGCCGATACGGTTGCCGCGGGGCTTGGAGCACCCTGGACGGTGACGGTGCCGCGCGGCCAGAAAGTGAACACCTCCGTGCAGATCAACCCGAAGCTGGAGGCACCTGTGGCCAAGGGCGCGGTGATCGGCAAGGTCGTCGCGGAGTCGAACGGCAAGGCGGTGGGCGAGGCGCCGCTGGTCGCGCAGGCCGACGTGGAGCGCGCGGGCTTCATGCTGCGCACGTGGCAGCGTGTGGCCGGGTTATTCGGCAAGTGACGTTCGGATGCTGCGTGCCGTCGAATTGGGCACGCACCGCATCCGCTGCGCCGAAGCGCGGCTACGGTATTCAGCGTTTCGGTGAAGGCTGGTCCGCTGAAGCAGGCTCCTGGCCGAGCTGTTCTGCGAGCCCGACGATGATGCCCTCGGGCCCGCGAACATAGGCGAGCCGGTACGACTCCTCGTACTGCATCCGGCCGATGAGTCCCGCGCCTTGGGCTTGCATCCGCGCAACGACACCGTCGAGGTCATCGACGGCAAACATGATGCGGCGCAGACCCAGCGCGTTCACCGGTGCGTCCACCGGCCCGAACCTGACCGCGGCTGGCGTGTGGAACTTGTCCAGCTCGATGCGCTGGCCGTCCGGCGTCCGCAGCATCGCGAGCGTGGCTCGGACGTCTCCGAGCCCTATGAGGCTCCCGACAGCGGGCCCTTCGACCGTTGTCTGGCCCTCGAATTCGAGTCCCAGTTCGACAAAGAACGCCTTCACCGCTTCGAGATCGTCGACGACGATCAGGATGTTGTCCATTCGCTTGATTGACATGTCCTTCGGCTCCTCGTTGATATCAGGCCGAGCAGCAGATCAGCTCCGGGCCGGCCGCTTTGCTGCCTCGCTGCGCGCCAGCCACAGGCCGCTCGCAATGATCAATGCGCCGCCGCCCAGCGTCCATGCATCGGGCGCGGCCTGCCAGAACAGCCAGTCCAGCATCAACCCCCAGGCGAGGGCGCTGTATTCGAAGGGCGCGATGGCGGCGGCCTGGCCGTGGCGGAAGGCCTCGGCGATGGCCAGCTGGCCCAGAAAGCCGCTGATGGCCAGACCCGCGAGCACCCACGCGTGCCCGGCCTGGATGGGCACCCATTGCGGTGCGGACAAAAGGCTGCCGCCCACGGCCATGCCTGCCGTGGCCCAGAAGACCAGCGCGGCGCTCGACTCGGTACGGCTCACGAGCCGGCCCAGCATGTTCGACAGCGCATAGCAGACGGCGGCCACCAGCACCGCCAGGGCGCCCGTCGAGAGAAACGCGCCCTGCTCGGGGCGCAGCGCGATCACGACACCGACGAAGCCCAGCCCGATGGCGGTCCAGTGCCGCGGCTGCACCGACTCGCCCAGCATCGGCACGGCGATGAGCACCATCAGCAGCGGAGCGATGAAGGTGAGCGTGTAGGCCTCGGCCAGGCCCAGCGTCTTCAGCCCGTGGACGAAGAGCACGAGCATCGCCATGTTCAGCACGGTGCGCAGCAGGTGCAGGCGCCAACGCAGCCGGCGGTTGAAGACGCCGGCCGCCTCGCGCCGCCACGCGATGTACAGGCACACCAGGGGCAGGGCCGTGAGACCGCGCAGCGCCATCACCTGCACTGGCGGGTAGTGGCCGGCGAGGTTCTTCAGCAGCGCGTCCATGCAGGCAAAGAAGGCGCAAGCCAGCAGCATCGCGGCGATGCCGCGCAGGGTTCCGGTCGGGTACATGGTCGGGTTGTCGTGCGGCAGCGGTGTCAGACCCGCAGGTCCAGCCCTTTCCACGCCTCGAACACCTCCATTTGCTTTTGCAGCCAATCCACGGGCACCGAGTTCGTTCCCCAGTGGTTGAGCCGCCCGGCCGCCTCGCCAAGGTTCCACAGGTGGCGAAGCTGCATGAACAGCGGCAATGCCGCCAGGTCGCGGTCGCTGACTTCGCCGCCGCCCGCGCGGTATCCGCGCAGGTAGTGCATCCAGCGCTCGCGCAGCACGTCGTCCGGTGCCTTGAGGTTCTTGCGAAACAGATACGACCAGGGCAGCACGCACAGGTCGTAGGCCAGGAAGCCCGGGCCGGCATCGTCGAAATCGAAGAACACCGTCCTGCGGATGCCGTCCGCGTCGGTGTTCACATGGTTGTTGAAGCCGTGCGTGTCGCCGTGGCAGACGACGCGCGTCAGCCCGGGCTCGACTTCGGCCAGTTCTTCAAGCAGGCGCTGCACCAGGAGGCGGTAAGCCTGCAGCAGCTGCGCGCCGATCTCCGGATACACCTGCAGGTAGCCCAGGGTCCGCCCGGCCAGGTGGTGGCCGTCCAGCGTATAGCGGCTGCGTGGACCGGCGTAGTCGCGTGCCGCCCCGTGGATGCGGGCCAGCATGCACCCGGTCAGCTCGATTTCTTCCAGCGTCTCGGGAATCGCGCCTTCGGCATTCCGGAACAGGGCCAGCGCGCGCGGTCCTTCGGGGAATTGCAGCTGTACGCAGGCGCGCCCGTCCGCCGCCGGCACGGCCGCGGCAACCCCGACCCCTTTGGACTGCAGGTGTGCCAGCAGCGCAATTTCGAAATGCGCATTGAAGCCGCCGCGCGGGCGGATCGAGTACAGGCGCGCCACGTAACGGATGCCGTCCGCCGAAAGCAGCGCGTAGTTGTCATTCAGGCCGCGGCGAATCAGGTGGCACTGCTGCACCGGGATGCCGTGGTGGTGCGAGACCCAGTGTGCGACGGACGATGGGGCCGCGGTCGTGTGAGTAGGAACGAGAGCGGGGTCGTGGGGGCAGGCATCGTGCATGAGCCATTTTCCGCCAAGGGCGCGCTCGCCCGGGCGGCGGATCCGGACGAGGCGCTAGCCGGCATGCTGCTTGAGCACGCGCGGGTCGATCGGAGGCGCCTGCCACAGCTGCACGAGATAGCGGTCCTGCCCCTGCAGCCCATCCTCCGACAGGGAATTCAGGCCTGAACACGACAGCCTCACCCGGTAGGTGCCGGGCTCGATGTCGAAGCGGGCCGCGTCCGGAAGATAGTCCGTGCAGCCCGCCACGACCAATGGGCCGGTCTCCATCACCAGCGAACCTTCGGCCACATGATCGAACGGGGCGAGGTCACCCGCAGGCTCCGCGTCCAGGAACTCGAGCGTCACCGGCACACGCATGTTGCGGACGGTGCCAAGGCCGACCATGCCCGATGAGGTGGCGAGCATGCGCTCCACGGCCGGGTCATCCCAGGCATCCGACAGATCGCCCTGCGCCGTCTCGTCCTGCAGGTAGAACTGAAAGTAGTCCGCGAAGATTTCGAGCTGGTGGGATTGCATGCTGTTGTTCCGGAGTTGAGGGCGCGAAGTGCGTCTGCCTGACTGCACCGGAAGCGTACGCCACAACCGGGGGCTGCGGCCGTCCACGGGCATCGCGCCGAAGTGCCGCAGTTGGCTCAGGCTTTGTCCGACTTGCCCGCCGCATTGGCGAACTTGCTGAGCAGGCGGTCGCCCATCCGCGGACGGGCGTCCCGGTCTTCCGCCGCTTCCTTGCGGCGGATCGCGTCGCGCACGACGATGGAGCCGATGTAGCGGATCGGCTCCGGCGGAAACAGCCCGAGCGGTCCCCGCAACAGCGGGCTCCGAGTCCAGGCGTTGTCCTCGTCCAGCAGCAGCGACGACAGGATCTGCCCGCCCATGTAGGTGGGCCCTACGCCGTTGCCCGAATAGCCGAAGCCGTAGTAGATGTGCGGCGTGCCATTGAGCCTGCCGAAGAAAGGAAAGCCGGTCACCGAACGGTCCGAGGGGCCGTTCCAGCTGGCGGTCACGGGCACCTGGCGCAGCGAGGGAAAGAAGTCGCCCAGCGCGCGCGTCAGGTCGGCCTCGTAAGGCGAGCGCTGGTCGAACACCGGCGCGATGCGCCCGCCCCAGGCGAAGGTGTTGCCGCCCTTGCCCAGCATCAGCCGCCCATCGACGGTGGTGCGGTAGTAGTAGACGAAGGTGCGCGAGTCGAGCACCGACACACCATCGACGAGGCCGGTCGCGCGAAGCAGGTCGGGGCATTTCTCGGTGATGACCATGTCGCTCGAGACGATGGCGATGCTGCGTTCGAAGCAGGGCAGGGCACTGGCCATCCAGGCGTTCATCGCGAGCACCAGCTTCGGCGCTTCGATGCTGCCGGCAGGTGTGCGCACCGTGACCGGATGGCCCTGCGTGAAGTCGACCATCGGACTGCGCTCGTAGATGCGGATGCCCATGCGCAGCGCCACGCGGCGCAGCCCGCGCACCAGCTTTCCCGGATGCACGGTCGCCGCGATGGGCGAGAACACGCCGGCGAGGTTGCGTGCGGAGCCCGAGCGGCGCGCCACCTCTTCCGGCGGCAGGTGGTGGTAGGAGTGGATGCCGCAGTCCTCCAGCCCCTTCATCACCGGGTCGAGCGCGCCGACCTGGGCCTGCGAGGTGGCGGTGTAGAGCGTGCCGTCCTGCCGCAACTCGGCATCGATGCCCTGTGCGCGGCAGAAGTCCGCGATGTGCTGCACCGCGGCTTCCGAGGCCCTCACGAGGCGGATCGCCTCGGCTTCGCCGAACAGCCGGCGCAGCGTGAAGAACTTGGCCGACCAGGTGAGCAGGCAGCCACCGTTGCGGCCGCTGGCGCCCGAGCCGCAGAGGTCGCTCTCGACGATCGCGATGTCCAGTGCGGGGTTGCGCTGCTTTGCCTGGATGGCGGTCCACAGGCCCGTGAAGCCGCCGCCGACGATGCACACGTCGGCGCGCTGCATACCCTGCAGCGCGGGGGCGAGATCACCGTCGTTGAAAAGGGCCTGTTCGATCCAGAAGGGGCGCATGTCGGCCTCGCAGGTTGTCAGGGCTTGCGCCGCATTTCGTAGGAAAACTCGGACTCGCGCTCGACGACGAACCCGAAGCGCTCGTAGAGCGACTTCGCGGGATTCGCCTTCAGCACGCTGAGCGTGAGGTCGACGCCGGCGCTTGCGGCCTGGTGGACGACCTCTGCCAGCGGCCCGGTGCCGATGCCGCCACCCTGGCAGACGGGCGCCAGCTGGATCTGGATGACGACCCACTCATGCGGATCGCGCGACACCTTGAGCAGGCCGACCGGCATCCCCGCGTGCAGCAAGACCTCGGCGCACTCGAAGCGATGCATCAGCCGCGCCATGTGATGCGCGTCGCTGACCTCGGCACCGGAAGCAATGACGTGGCCGTTCATCGTCTGCTGCCGCAGCGCGAGCAAAAAGGGAATGTCCTGCGTCGTGGCCCGGCGCCTGGTCAGGGCGACCGTTGGCGCCGCGCTCATGCCTGTGCCGCGGCAACGTGTTTGGACGCGATCGCCAGGTGACGCGCGTAGTACGCCAGGTCTGGTGTCCTCGCATCGGCGCACTTGGCCTGGTCGTCCCAGCGCCGGAGGCGGACCGCATCCATTGCATGCGGCAGGGCCTCGAAAGCGCTGGCTTGCGCCGAGTCGAACACGCCGCCCTGCAACTGCAGGCTGCGTTTCGAATCGGGCGACAGCGCTTCGAGGTAGCCGGGCTCCCTGGCGCAGAGGAAGCGCTTGGCATCCACATGCAGGCGGATCGGCTCCAGCGTGGCCGGGCCGAACAACGCGCGAAGAAATGGCAGGCAGCGGTACTGGTGCAGGTCGTCCAGTCCCTGCTGCGTCGGCGTGCCGCCGAAGTCGTGCAGCAGATGCCCCAGGTCATGCAGCAGCGAGGCAGCGATCAGCTCGCTGCCGGCGCCCGCCTGCTCAGCCAGGTGCGCCGACTGCAGCGCATGCTCCAGTTGCGTGACCGGCTCGCCGTCGTACTGCGCGCCGCCCTTGCTTTCGAACAGGCCGACGATGTCGGGAATGCTCAGGCTCATCGTGGTCTACCAGGGCAGCGAATAGGTCTTGCAGTTGGTGAAGCTCTTCATGGCCTCGAGGACGCCTTCCTTGTAGCCCAGGCCCGAGTCCTTGATGCCGCCGAAGGGTGTGAGCTCCAGCCGGTAGCCCGGCACCTCGCGCACATTGACGCTGCCCACGTTCAGCTCGCGGATGAAGCGCGTGATGTAGTCCATGCGGTTGGTGCACACCGCCGAGGACAGGCCGTAGGCCGTGCCGTTGGAGATGCGGATCGCCTCCTCGATGTTCTTGAACCGGATCACCGGCGACACCGGCCCGAAGGTCTCGTGCTTGGCCACCGTCATCTGCGGGTCCACATGGTCGAGCACCGTGGGCGAGTAGAGCGCGCCGCGGCGCTCGTTGCCGCACAGCAGCCTCGCGCCCGCCTTGATGGCCTCGTTGACCACCGACTCGAACTGGATCGCCGCCGCCTCGTCGATCACCGTGCCCATGTCGGTGGCCGGATCCATCGGGTCGCCGTACTTCAGGGCCCTGGTCTTGGCCACCAGCAGTTCGACGAACCGGTCGGCCACCGCCTCGTGCACCAGCATGCGCTTGATGGCTGTGCAGCGCTGGCCCGAATTCTTGTAGGAGCCGCTGGCCGCCAGCGTCGTGGCCTCCTCGATGTCGGCGTCTTCCATCACGATGATCGGATCGTTGCCGCCCAGCTCCAGGATCTGCCGCTTGTAGACCGCCTTGCCCGCGATGTACTTGCCGATGGCCACGCCGCCGGTGAAGGTGACGAGGTCGACGTCGGCGCTCGTGAGCATCTCGTCGGCGATCTCGCGCGGGTCGCCGGTGATCACCGACAGCATCTGCGGCGGCAGTCCCGCCTCGTACAGGATGTCGGCCAGGATGAAGGCGGTGAGCGGGGTCTTCTCGCTGGGCTTGAGCACCATGCGGTTGTTGGTAGCGACGGACGGCGCCACCTTGTGGATCACCTGGTTCAACGGATGGTTGAACGGCGTGATGGCGGTGATCGCGCCCTGCAGCGGCTCACGCAGCGTGTAGACCTTGCGGCTCTTGCCGTGGTGTGTGAGGTCGCAGGAGAACACCTGGCCGTCGTCCACCAGGGCCTGGTTGGCCGCGAACAGCAGCACATCGGAGGCACGTCCCACCTCGTACAGCGAGTCCTTGCGGCACAGGCCTGACTCCATGGTGATGACGCGCGAGATCTCATCCAGGCGCGAGGCGATGATCTCCCCCGCGCGCATCAGGATCTTGTAGCGCTCGTAGCGCGTGAGGGTGGGCTTGTAGTCGCGCGCGATCTTGTAGGCCACCCGCAGGTCCTCGAGCGAGGCCTTGGGCACGGTGGCGATCACTTCGCCGGTGTAGGGGTAGGTGACTTCGATCGTGCAATCGCGATAGACCTTTTCCCCGGCGATGCGCAGCGCTTCCTTGTGGATGGTGCCTGGCTTCAGCATGGCTTGGCTCATGAGGTTCTCCGCAGTTACTGAGCGTGGTTCAAGGCGAGGTCGAGCGCGTCGAAGTTGCGCATCCGGCGCCCGGCGGCGATCCCGGTGACCGGTCGGTTGCAGATCAGCGGCACGCGCTGCTCCGAGACGCCGCCGTGCGAGCGCAGCGGCACTTCGAGGGCCGACAGGTCGTGCCGGCTGGCCGAGGTGCCGATGACCGTGCTTTGCTCGCTGACGACCACGATGTCGCCGATGCGGTCCGGCGGCAGCTCGAATCGCTCGGCGGCTTCCTTGCGCGAGAGCACCAGCTCCATGCCGGGAATGCCCTTGATGCGCTCGATCCAGCCGGGCACGCTTGCCTGCGCAGGCACGTACACGGTGGCGAAGGAGCCGAGCGCACCGTGGTGCACCACGTAGGGGTCGGTGATCGGCAGGATGACCCTTGCCTCGTCCTGGCCGTACCAGCCGTCGAGCACGTCCTGCAGGTAGATGACCTTGGGCGCGCCTTGCGCGTCGTGCTTGTCGTTCATGCCGTGGTCGGCGGTGACCACGATGGTGGCGCCCATTGCATCGAGCTGCGACAGGTAGCCGTCCATCATGGCGTAGAAGGCATTGGCCGCCGGACTGCCCGGAGCGGCCTTGTGCTGCACGTAGTCGGTGGTCGACAGGTACATCAGGTCGGGGCGGCGCGACGCCATCAGCTTCACGCCGGCGGCGAACACGAACTCCGACAGTTCGGCGCTGTAGACCGAGGGCACGGGCATGCCGACCATGTCGAGCACGTTGTCGATGCCGTTCTCCTCCATCGTGACCTGGTCGGACTTCTCGGAGGAAAAGCAGATGCCCTTCATGCGGTGGCCCAGGAGCTTGCGCAGCTTATCCTTGGCGGTGACCACGGCGACCTTGGCGCCTGCGTCGGCAAAGGCGGCGAGCACGGTGCCCGCGCGCAGGTACTTGGGGTCATTCATCATGACTTCCTGGCCGAGTTCGCGGTCGAAGAAGTAGTTGCCGCAGATGCCGTGCACCGCCGGCGGCGCGCCGGTCACGATGGACAGGTTGTTCGGGTTGGTGAACGAGGGCACCACGCAGTCGGCCAGCAGGTCGGCACCGGACTTCCTCATGCGGTCGAAATACGGGGCCACGCCTGCGGCGATGGCTGCGTCCAGGTACGCCGGCTCGCAGCCGTCCACGCACACCACGACGACCGGGCGCGACATCCAGCGGTAGCTGCGGGCGTTGACTTCGAGTGTCTCCTGTGTCATTTCAGACTTCCTTTTGGGGTGGGTTGTTCGGGGCTGCAATGGGAGCGGGATCGGCGCGGCCGAAGGCCTTGTGCATGCGTGCGCGGCTGCCGGCGACGTGCTGGCGCAGCGCCTGTCCGGCGACGTCGGGGTTGCCGCTGGCAATGGCGTCGACGATGGCGCGATGCTCGTCGGCCGAGACGCGCAGGCCGCCGCCGCTGTCGAGCGCGCGCATTCTGAAAAGGTGGAGTTCCTTGACCAGGCGCTTGTAGGTTTCGGTCAGCTTCTTGCTGCCCGCGGTGTCGAGCAGGATCTCGTGGAACTGCAGGTTGAGCTGCGCGTACTGCTCCACGTCCTGCGCCTGGGCGGCCGAGCGCATCGCGTCGAGCATGGCGCGCAGCCGCTCGATGCCATCGGGCTTGATGGCGAGCGCCACGCGCCGGCCGATGACTTCTTCCAGGGCCTCGCGCAATTCATAGATTTCGTCGGCTTCCTCGAATGCGATCTCGCGCACGAAGACGCCGCGGTTCTTTTCGTTGCGCACCAGGCCGGCTTCTTCCAGCGCGCGCAGCGCTTCGCGGATGGGGCCGCGGCTGGTATTGAAGCGCTGCGAGAGCTCGCTTTCGTTGATGCGGCTGCCGACGGGGAGCTCGCCCGTCATGATCAAACGCTCGATCTCCTCCTGCATCAGCATCGGCAGCGAGCTGGACTGGAGGAAGGCGAGGGCGGCGGAGTGATTGCTGGTGACCATGGGGCGTATTTTCCCGATGGATTGAAAACTGTCAACAATTTTTTATTGACAGTCTTCAATCACCAATCTACATTTTGCCCACCGGCGCTTGGTACAGCCCTTGCCGGAGCCCGCCACTCACTCACCTCTTCCAGTGACAGCAAGCCCTCAGGAGAAACAGATGACGATGAAACAAAGCACGCGCCGTCTCACGGCGGTTCTGTGTGCGGCGGCGCTAGGCCTTGCGGCCAGCGGCGCCGCATGGGCGCAAAAGACCTCGCTCCTGGTCTACACGGCGCTCGAAACCGACGCGATGAAGCTCTACAAGGACGCCTTCGAAAAAGCCAATCCCGACATCGAGGTGAAATGGGTGCGCGATTCCACCGGCATCGTCACTGCCAAGCTGCTGGCCGAAAAGGCCAACCCGCAGGCCGACGTGGTCGCCGGCCTGGCCGCCAGCAGCCTCGCGCTGCTGGCCCAGGAGGGCATGCTCCAGGCCTATGAGCCCAAGGGCTTCAATGCGCTCAATCCCGCGTACTCGGACAGCGCCCGCCCGCCGTCCTGGGTCGGCATGGACGTGTGGGCCGCCACCATCTGCTTCAACCGCGTGGAGGCCAAGAAGCTGGGCCTGCCCAAGCCCGAGAGCTGGCAGGACTTGGCCAAGCCCGTCTACAAGGGCGCCATCACCATGCCCCACCCCGCCTCCAGCGGCACCGGCTACCTCGACGTGTCCTCTTGGCTGCAGAACATGGGCGATGCCGAGGGCTGGAAGTACATGGACGCGCTGCACCAGAACATCGCCCAGTACGTGCACTCGGGCTCCAAGCCCTGCAAACAGGCGGGCGCGGGTGAGTTTCCCATCGGCATCTCGTTCGAATTCCGTGCGCACCAGGTCAAGAAGTCCGGTGCGCCCGTGGACCTGATTTTCCCGAAGGAGGGTCTGGGCTGGGACATCGAGGCTACCAGCATCATGAAGACGAGCAAGAAGATGGACCAGGCCAAGCGCTTCGCCGACTGGATGGCCAGCAAGGAGGCCAACCAGATCACCTCCACATGGTGGGCGGTGGTGGCCTACCCCGGCGTCGCATCGAAGCTCGAAGGCATTCCCGACAACTACGAGAAGCTGCTGGCCAGGAACGACCTGAACTGGGCGGCCAAGAACCGCGAGCGAATCCTCGCGGAGTGGAGCAAGCGCTACGAAGGCAAGGCCGAACCGAAATAGGGCCCGCCCCCGGGGCTGCGCGCATCTTCTGTCGCTTCACCAGCCCCCTGCCGGGGCGACACCCGCAGCCCTTCTCACAACCCGCGGCGCCCATCCCTGCGGCGTACGCCAACGACGAGTGCGAAAAATGGATATGACCGATACCAAGTTCATTGCCAGCCCGGTGCCCGCGGGCGCTTGCGCCGCGCTGGAGATCGCGGGCGTTCGCAAGGACTTCGAGTCCTTCAGCGCGCTGCGCGACATCCACCTGCGCGTGAACCCGGGCGAGATGCTGTGCTTTCTCGGGCCCTCGGGCTGCGGCAAGACCACGCTGCTGCGGATCATCGCGGGGCTGGAGAAGCAGACCTCGGGGCAGATCCTGCAGAACGGCAAAGACGTCTCGTGGCTGCCGCCCGAGCGGCGCGACTACGGCATCGTGTTCCAGTCTTACGCCCTCTTTCCCAACCTCACGATCGCCGACAACGTGGGCTACGGGCTGGTCAATTCGCGCGCGCGCAGAGCACAGATCAAGGCGCGCGTCAGTGAATTGCTCACGCTGGTCGGCTTGCCGACCTCCGCGCAAAAGTACCCCAGCCAGCTCTCGGGCGGCCAGCAGCAGCGCGTGGCCCTGGCGCGCGCGCTGGCCACGCGGCCGGGTCTGCTGCTGCTGGACGAGCCGCTGTCGGCGCTCGACGCGCTGGAACGCATCCGCCTGCGTGGCGAGATCCGCCGGCTGCAGAAGCAGGTGGGGATCACCACCATCATGGTCACGCACGACCAGGAAGAGGCGCTCTCGATGGCCGACCGCATCGTGGTCATGAACCACGGCGTGATCGAGCAGGTCGGCACGCCGATGGAAATCTACGAGCAGCCGGCCACGCCCTTCGTGGCCGACTTCGTGGGCAAGGTCAACGTGCTGCGCGCGGTGGCGCTGGGCCAGCAGCGCTTCAAGGTCGGCGACCTGGAGCTGCAGTGCGATGCCTGCGACGGTGCCTTCGCGCCGGGCGACGCGGTCAACCTCTATCTGAGGCCCGAGGACCGCATGGCGGAGAACCTGCGAGAGGACACCGCCAACCGCATGAGCGTGCTGGTGAGCAAGGTCGAGTTCCTGGGCGGCCTGTGCATCGCGGAAGTCACGGCGCAGGCGCTGCACGGCCAGACGCTGGGGCTGCACTTTTCGCTCAACCAGCTGCACGACCTCGACATCCGCGAGGGCAACACCATCGAGATCGCGCTGCGGGCCAACCGCATCCGCGCCTTCGCGGCACCGGCCGCCCGGACGGTCGCATGAACACGCTGGCGCACACTCCCCCCGCGCCCGGCGCGCCCGCCATGACACCGCCCGCAGCCTACCGCCGCACCGGCATGCGCTGGAGCCGTGACGAGATCATCGCGCGCGGCGTGCTGCTTGCGGTGATGGCCATGCTGTTCGTGTTCCTGGTCGCGCCGCTGGTGACCATCCTGGCGCACGCGGTGCAGGACAAGGACGGCCGCTTCGTCGGCCTCGCGCATTTCATCACCTACTTCCAGACGCCCAGCCTGCTGCGCGCGGTCTGGAACTCGGTGTGGGTCGCGGCCGCGGTCGTCGCGATCTCGGTGCCCGCGGCCTTCGTATTTGCCTACGCGCTCACGCGCAGCTGCATGCCGGCCGGGCTCAAGGCCGTTTTCCGGCTGATCGCGCTCATCCCGCTGCTGGCGCCGTCGCTGCTGTCGGCCATCTCGTTCGTGCAGTGGTTCGGCAATCAGGGCGCGCTCAAGTTCCTGCTCGGCGGCGTCTCGATCTACGGGGCGCCCGGCATCATCCTGTCCGAGGTCTACAACACCTTTCCGCACGCGCTGATGATCCTCGTGACCGCCATGTCGCTCACCGACGGTCGGCTGTACGAGGCGGCCAAGGCGCTGCGCACCAGGCCGATGCGCCAGTTCATGACGATCACGCTGCCTTCCTGCAAGTACGGCCTGATCAGCGCGTCGACGGTGGTCTTTACCTACGTGGTGAGCGACTTTGGCGCGCCCAAGGTGATCGGCGGCAATTTCAACGTGCTGTCGGTCGACGTGTTCAAGCAGGTGGTGGGTCAGCACAACTTCTCGATCGGCGCGGTGGTCGGGATGCTGCTGCTGGTGCCTTCAATCGTCTCCTTCGTGATCGACTACGTGGTGCGCCGCAAGCTCAAGGCACAGCTCACTGCCCGCTCGGTGCCCTACAGCCCGAAACCGCGCAAGGTGGCCGACACGCTGCTGCTCATGTTCTGCGCGACGGTATGCGCGCTGTTGCTGGCGATCATCGGCATGGCGGTCTACACCTCCCTGATCACGCTCTGGCCCTACGACCTTTCTTTCACGCTGAAGCACTATCGCTTCGCGCTGCTCGAAAGCGACATGGCGGCCGCCTACACCAACAGCCTCGCCGTCGCCGCGCTCACGGCCGTGGCCGGTTCCTTCATCGTTTTCGTGGGGGCCTATCTGATCGAGAAGACGCGCAATCTGGGAATGATGCGGCCCACGATGCACATGATGGCGGTGCTGTCGATGGCGGTGCCGGGGCTGGTGCTCGGCCTGGGCTATGTGATGTTCTTCAACCATCCGGCCAACCCGCTGGGCTTTCTCTATCAGACGATGACGATCCTGGTCGTCTCGATGATCGTGCACTACTACACCTCGAGCCATCTCACGGCCGTTACCGCGCTCAAGCAGATCGACAACGAATTCGAGGCCGTGTCGGCCTCGCTCAAGGTCCCGTTCATCAAGACCTTCTTCCGCGTGACGGTGCCGGTGTGCCTGCCCGCGATCCTGGACATCGGGCGCTACTTCTTCGTGGTGTCGATGGCGAGCCTGTCTTGCGCCATCTTCCTCTACACGCCCGACACCATCTTGGCTTCGGTCGCGATCATGCACATGGACGACGCGGGGGACATCGGCCCCGCGGCCGCCCTGGCCAGCCTGATCGTCGTCACCTCCGTCGTCGTGTGCATCGTCTATTCGCTGCTCACGCGCGTGCTGCTGACGCGCACGCAGGCCTGGCGCCTTCTGGGGCGCACCTGAGATCGCGTTCCCCCTCGACCTTCCCGCTCTTTACCTGTACGGAGATATCACGATGAGTTCGACCACCAGCCCCATCCTTCTCACGCCGGGCCCGCTCACCACCTCGGACCGCACCCGCAACGCCATGCTGCGCGACTGGGGATCGTGGGACAGCGACTTCAACAAGATCACCGCGCGCATCCGCGAGCGAGTGCTCGACATCGTGCACGGCAAGGGCACGCACGAATGCGTTCCGATGCAGGGCAGCGGCACCTTCTCGGTCGAGGCGGCCGTCGGCACGCTGGTGCCGCGCGATGGGCATGTGCTGGTTCCGAGCAACGGCGCCTACTGCCAGCGCCTTGCCCGGATCTGCCGGGTGCTCGGGCGCAAGGTCACGACCATCGACTACACCGAGGACCGGCAGGTGCAGCCCGACGACGTGGAGCGCGCCCTTGCCGCCGACCCGAGCATCACGCACGTGGCGGTGGTGCACTGCGAGACAGGGGCCGGCGTGCTCAATCCGCTGCATGAAATCGCGCTCGTGGCGGCCAGGCATGGGTGCGGCCTGATCATCGACGCCATGAGCTCCTTCGGTGCCATCGAGATCGATGCGCGCAAGACGCCTTTCGATGCGGTGATCGCGGCCTCCGGCAAGTGCCTGGAAGGTGTTCCGGGCATGGGCTTCGTGGTCGTCAGGCGCAGCACGCTCGAGAAGTGCGAAGGCAACTGCCACTCGCTGAGCATGGACCTGTACGACCAGTGGGTGTACATGGAGAAGACCACGCAGTGGCGCTTCACGCCGCCCACGCACGTGGTCGCCGCGCTCGACGAAGCGATCGCGCAGTACATCGAGGAGGGCGGCCTCGCGGCCCGGGGCGGGCGCTACGCGCGAAATTGCAAGGCGCTGGTCGACGGCCTGGCCGCGCTCGGGCTGCGCAGTTTTCTCGATCAATCGATCCAGGCGCCGATCATCGTCACGTTCCATGCGCCCGACGACGCGAACTACGACTTCAAGACCTTCTACCAGGAGGTGAAGAAGCGCGGCTACATCCTCTACCCGGGCAAGCTGACCCAGGTCGAGACCTTCCGCGTCGGCTGCATGGGCCACTTCGGCGAAGCGGGCATTCCGGGTGCGGTGGAAGCGATCGGGCAGACGCTCAAGGCGATGGGCATCCGGCAAGGCGAGGGCGTGGTGGCGGCGTGAGCGAGCAGACGCCGCGCAGCGCGGCGACGCGTTGCACGACCGCTTCGCGCGGCGGGCCGGGACCGGGGAGAATCGGGCGTGCCCAAGCCTGCCGTTCCGATCCACCCGACTCACCCGATACCCCTGACCCCCGTGGCGTCCACCGGACTCACGGGCTTCATCCTCACCCGCCACTGGCGAGACACCCCGGGCGGCACGGAGATCGAGTACTGGCTGGCAACGGATGCAGGACCGAGGAAAGTGGTCCTGACCTCCCAGACCTCGGTCGCGTTCGTCGAGACGCGGCACAGGGCCGCGGTGGAAGCGCAGCTTGCGGCCTTGCCGGGACTGCAGCTGCGTGAACTGGAGCTGAAGACCTTCGATCGGAACCCCGTATTCGGCGTCTATGCGAAGCACTTCCGCCAGTTGGGCCGCATGGCGCGCGCCCTGCAGGCGCAGGGCGTGCGGGTGTTCGAAGCCGACGTGCGCCCGCACGACCGCTACCTGATGGAGCGGTTCATCACCGCCGGCGTCCTGGTGGAGGAGGGCCGGGCAGACCGCGCCACCATTTACGACGGCAGGCTCAAGCCCGCGCCTGAATTCCGGCCGATGCTGAAGATGGTGTCGCTGGACATCGAGACGAGCCAGGACGAGGCGCTCTATTCCATCGCGCTGGACGGCACGCAGGAGCGCGTGGTCTTCATGCTGGGCGAGCCGCCGCCGCAGCAGCAGCCGTCGGGTGAGCCCATGGACTTCGCGCTTGTCTATTGCCCGACCCGCAAGGCCATGCTGGAGAAGTTCAATGAATGGCTCGAGCGCAACGACCCGGACGTCGTGATCGGCTGGAACGTCATTCAGTTCGACCTGCGGGTGCTCCAGAAGACCGCCAACGACTGCGGGACGCAGCTCCTGCTGGGGCGGGAGCGTCGGCCCATCGACTGGCGCACCCATCCGGGCAAGCAGGGCTACCTGTTCGCGCCCACGCCCGGGCGGGTGATCATCGATGGCATCGACGCGCTGAAGGCGGCGATGTGGAGCTTTCCGTCCTTCAGCCTCGAGAGCGTCTCGCAGGCGATGCTGGGGGAGGGCAAGGCCATCGGCGACGAATACGACAAGATGGCGGAGATCGAGCGGCGCTATCGGCAAGACAAGCCCGCGCTCGCGCGCTACAACATCCGGGACTGCGAGCTGGTGCTGCGCATCTTCGACAAGGCGAAGCTGCTGCAGTTCGTGATGGAGCGGGCGCACACCACGGGCCTGCAGGCCGATCACTTCGGCGGCTCCATTGCCGCGTTCAGCCACCATTACCTTCCAAGGATGCATCGCCTGGGCTATGTGGCACCGAACGTGGGCGAGATCCCGAGCAAGGCTTTCCCCGGTGGCTACGTGATGGACTCCAAGCCCGGGTTCTACGACTCCGTCGTGGTCCTGGACTACAAGAGCCTCTACCCCTCGATCATCCGGACCTTCCTGGTCGATCCGGTGGGGCTCGTGGAAGGCGCCAATGCCGGCGACCCGGCGATGGTCGTCAAGGGTCCGCAGGGGACCGCCTTCTCGCGTGAGAGGCACTGCCTGCCGGAAATCGTGACCACGCTCTGGCGTGCGCGCGACGAGGCCAAGCGCGCGAGGAACGAGCCGCTGTCCCAGGCGCTGAAGCTGCTCATGAACTCCTTCGCCGGTGTGCTCGGCGCGGCCGACTGCCGCTTCTTCAATCCCCAGCTCGTTTCCGCCGTCACCCTGCGCGGCCACGAGATGATGAAGCTCACGCGCGACTTCGTGGAGCGCCGGGGCTACGAGGCCATCTACGGCGACACCGATTCCATCTTCATCTGGCTCAGGCGCACCCACAGCAACGAGGAAGCGCATGCGGTCGCGGCGGGCCTGGCGCGCGACATCAACGAATGGTGGACGCGCACGCTTCGCGAGGGGCAGGGGCTGGAGAACTTCCTCGAAATCGAATTCGACACCCACTACCGGAAGTTCTTCATGCCCACCATTCGCGGCTCGGAGGTGGGCAGCAAGAAGCGTTATGCCGGCCTCGGCGTGGACGCCGACGGCAAGGAGGAAATGGTCTACCGCGGGCTGGAGATGGCCCGCAGCGACTGGACGCCGCTGGCGCGCCAGTTCCAGGAGGGCCTGCTGTCGCGCATCTTCCAGGGCGAGCCCTACAAGGCGTTCGTGACCGCCTATGCGCAGTCGATGCTCGCCGGCGAGAAGGACGACCTTCTCATCTACAGGAAGCGCCTGCGCCATCGCCTCGACGCCTATCAGGTCAACGTGCCGCCGCAGGTTCGCGCCGCTCGCACAGCGGACGAATACAACGCCCGCATCGGAAGGCCCAGGCAGTATCAGAACGGCGGCTGGATCCGCTATGTCATGACCCGCAACGGGCCGGAGCCGCTGGAAACGCGCCATTCCCGCATCGACTACGAGCACTACCTGAGCAAGCAGCTCCAGCCGATCGCCGACGCCATCCTGCAGCCTTTGGGCGACAGCTTCGCGGCCCTGACGAGCCTGCAGCAGGGCTTGTTCTGACGACTAGGTGCATGTGGTCGCGAATGTTCGCTACCGCACAGACGGACTTTTGCCGGGGACCAGAAACTGCGGCCACTCATGAAGCCCGCGCGCCCTCTCATCCTGGCCTTGAACGGTGGCTCCTCCAGCATCCGGTTCGGTGTGTACCGGATGGGCGGGAGGCCGGCGTGCCAGCTTCAGGGCAAGCTGGACCGCATCGGCGTGGGCGGCTCCACCCTGCGCTTCGCGGGGGCGGACGGCGTGGCGCACGAAGTTGCGCTCAGGGCCGTCAGGGACTACAGCTCGGCCACCAAGGCCGTGCTCGACTGGCTGAGCGCGCGCAAGGTTTTCGACACGCTCGCCGCCGTCGGCTACCGCCTGGTGCACGGCATGGGCCACACCGACCCCGAACTTGTCACGCCCGACCTGCTGGATGACCTGCGCCGCATCCAGTGGGTCGACCCCGACCACCTGCCGGACGAGATCGAGTTGATCGAGGCCGTGCGCAAGCATGTGCCGTCACTGCCGCATGTCGCCTGCTTCGAAACGGCCTTCCACAGCCACATGCCGCTCGTGGCCAGGATGCTGGCCATTCCCCGGCGCCTGGGCGAGAAGGGCGTGCGCCGCTACGGTTTTCATGGCTTGTCGTACGCCTATCTGATGCTGGCGCTGGCGCGCGCTGCTGGTCCGGCTGCCGCGAAGGGGCGGGTGGTTCTCGCGCACTTGGGCAGCGGGGCCAGTCTGGCGGCGGTGAAGGACGGCACGGGCATCGACACCAGCATGGGCTTCACGCCCGCCAGCGGCATGCCCATGGGCACGCGCTCCGGCGACATCGATCCCGGTCTGGCGCTCTATCTTGAAAGAACCGAGCACATGACGCCCGTGCAGTTCGACGCCATGACCAAGGATGCATCGGGGCTGCTCGGCGTCTCGGAGACCAGCTCCGACATTCGCGACCTGCTTGCGCGCGAAGCGGTCGATGAAAGGGCCGCGGATGCGGTGGCCTTGTTCTGCTACCAGGCGAAGAAGTGGGTCGGCGCCTACGCGGCTGCGCTGGGCGGGCTCGACACGCTGGTGTTCTCAGGCGGCATCGGCGAGAACTGCGCGGCGGTGCGGGCGCGCATCTGCGAGGGGCTCGAGTTTCTCGGCGTGCGCCTCGATGCGTCGTGCAACGCCGCCAATGCCGACGTGATTTCCGTTGCCCGCAGCCGCGTCACCGTGCGTGTCATCCGGACGAACGAGGAGTGGATGGTCGCGAGGCTGACCGCCGCCCGCGTGTTCGCAGGCTGCCCGCCGAAGGGCGAAACGCCGGAATGATCGGCTCCGCGAGCCTCGCGCGGATCGGCCTCCACAATGCGCCACCAGGGAATCGGTGTCCGCTCGCTGGCGCGCGAAGACGCCCTGGGCGGTCTCAGAGCGCCGAGGGTTCCTCGCCGCCTTCTTCTGCCTCCGCCAGATCCTCGAGAGCCTGCATCTCGCTCGCCGACAGAGGCTTGCCGATCGGCGCCGCGGCCTTCCCGATCCGGACCGCGGCCATGTCGGCCTCGTTCGGGTATTGCCCGGAAATCCAGTAGTCGAACACCCGGCGCACGATGGGTGCGGCGTGGGCCGCACCGAAGCCTGCGTTCTCGACGATGGCCGCCACCGCAATGGTCGGCGCCTCCGCTGGCGCAAAGGCCATGTAGAGCGCGTGATCGCGTTGTCGTTCTTCGAGTGCCTTGCCGCTGGCGCGCGCCTTCGGCCCGAGGCCGACCGCCTGCGCCGTGCCCGTCTTGCCGGCCGAGGTGTAGGCGGCCCCGGCGAACACGCGGGTGCCCGTGCCGCCCTTCGTGACGGCAACCATCGCATTGCGCACCACTTCGACATGCTTTTGCGCGTAGCCCAGATCCCGCGCCTGCGGCTGCACCTGCTCCACCACCTCTTCGGTGACGGTGTCCTTGATGGCGCGCACCAGGTGCGGCCGATAGTGCATGCCACCGTTTGCCAGCGTGGCGTTGGCGGATGCGAGCTGCAGCATCGTGAAGCTGTTGTAGCCCTGTCCGATGCCCAGCGAGATGGTTTCGCCGGCGTGCCAGGTCTTCATGTCGGGGCGCCGATAAGCGGCACGCTTCCACGCCTTGCTCGGCAGCACGCCACGTGACTCGCCAAGCAGGTCGATGCCGGTGAACTGCCCGAAGCCCAGTGGCGCCATGAACTCGTGGATCAGGTCGACGCCCATCTCGTTGGCCAGCGAGTAGAAATAGGTGTTGCTCGAAAACTGGATGGCGCGGTGCATGTCCACCCCGCCC
>NZ_JBXASW010000034.1:0-64772 GCF_058809745.1 Variovorax sp. MPBD4-3 | reverse complement strand
GGTGGCGGCAGGCATGGGCAACCGGATTATTGCCTGCGGCCCGCGCCTACGGGAAAGCCCCCGGATTGACTCGGCCGGCCCGGCTCCCTACCATTCGCTCCGTTTGGTTAACCAAAATAAATAAGTATGGTTGACCAAAATTAATCAACATTACCAACCAAACCATGATTCGAGGCTCCCGATGAAATCCGTCAAATGGCTGGCAGCGCTGCCGGTGCTCGCCTTCTTCAGCGGCGGATGGCTGTCGTCCGTCGCGCCCACCTTCGTGCTCGGCATGCCGTTCCTGATGGTGTGGAACGTCAGCTGGCTGGTGCTGACCTCGCTGATCATGGTGGTCATCGACCGCGCCGAAGGCGACATCGACGCACCCGCTGCCGGAGGCACGCCATGAACGCCGCGCTGGCAGTCATTGCGCTGTTCGTGATCGGCGCGCTGGGCCTGGCGGTGCTGGCGCGGCGCGGGCGCACCATGAGCCTGGAGCAATGGGCGCTCGGCGGGCGCGGGCTGGGCGCCATCATGGTGTTCCTGCTGATGGCGGGCGAGTCGTTCTCCACCTTCACCTTCCTGGGCGCGAGCGGCTGGTCTTACAGCAAGGGCACGCCGGCCTTCTACATCCTGGCGTACGGCGGGCTGGCCTACCTCATGGCCTTCTGGATGCTGCCCGCCGTGTGGCGCTACGCCACCACGCACAAGCTGGTGTCGTTCTCCGACTTCTTCGCGCACAAGTACGACAGCCGGCCGCTCGGCGTGCTGGTGTCCGTCGTCGCGCTCATGGGCATGGTGGCGCTCTTGACCATCCAGCTGCGCGGCCTGGGCATCATCGTGTCGGAAGCCTCGTACGGCTCCATCGCGCCGCAGGTGGCGATCTGGATCGGCACGGTGGTGATGGTGAGCTACATCCTGTTCTCGGGCATCCACGGCTCGGCCAGCATCGCCATAGTGAAGGACGTGCTGATCCTCGCGCTGGCGGTGTTCCTCGGCATCTACCTGCCGTGGCACTACTACGGCGGCGTCACGCCCATGTTCACCGCCATCCACGCGGCCAACCCCACTTTCTTCGAGTTTCCCAAGGAGGGCCTGAACCTCACCTGGTACAACTCGACCATCCTGCTGACGGCGCTGGGCTACTACCTGTATCCGTTCAACCTGACCTCGGTGTATGCGGCCAAGAGCGCCAGCGCTGTGCGGCGCAACACCATCCTGATGCCGCTGTACCAGGTGGTCATCGCCTTCCTGTTCCTGGTCGGCTTCGCGGCCATCCTGCAGGTGCCGGGGCTCAAGGGCTCGGAGGTCGACCTGGCGCTGTTCGGCCTGGTGAAACACACCTTCGACCCGTGGTTCGTCGGCGTCATCGGCGGCACGGGCGTGCTCACCGCGTTGGTGCCGGGCTCGATGATCCTGCTCACGGCTTCCACCGTGATCGGCAAGAACGTCTACAAGGAAGGCTTCGCGCCGCATGCCACCGACAAGCAGGTGTCGCGCGTGGCGCGCGGCGTGCTGCCGGTGTTTGCGCTGGTGGCGGTGTACTTCGTGCTGCGCGGCGGCACCACCATCGTGGCGGTGGCCATCTTCGCGTCGAGCCTGCTCACGCAGTTGCTGCCCTCGCTGCTGTTCAGCCTCATGAAGAAGCCCTTCGGCAACAAGCATGCGGCCTTCGCGGGCATCCTGGCGGGCGGCGCGGTGCTGGGCTTCATGATGACCACGGGCTCGAACCTGGGTACGCTGTTCCCTGCGGCACCGGTCGTGTTCAAGTCGCTCAACACCGGCCTCGTGGCGCTGGCGACCAACGCGCTGGTGTTCGTGCTGGTGGCGCTGTGCACGCCGCGCATCCTGCCGCGCGGCGCCGCGCCGCAGCCCGCCTGATGACTTTCAAGGAACCCGTCGCCATGTCTTCTCTGCTGATTCGCAATGTGCGCCCCATGGGCGCTTCCCCGGTCGACGTGCTGGTGCAGGAAGGGCGCATTGCCGGTGCCGGGCCCGCGCTGGCCGCGCCCGCCGGCATTGCCGTCGAAGAGGGCGGCGGCGCCTTGCTGCTGCCCGGCCTCGTCGAAGGCCACACCCACCTCGACAAGACCATGTGGGGCATGGACTGGTACCGCAACGAGGTCGGCACCAACCTCACCGACAAGATCGAGAACGAGCGCGCCTTCCGCCACGCGAGCGGGCACGACGCCGCCGCGCAGTCGCTGGTGCTGGCCAAGGCCTTTCTCGCGCTCGGCACCACGCGGCTGCGCACGCACGTCGACGTCGACACGCAGGCCGGCCTGCGCCACCTGGAAGGCACCCTGCGCACGCGCGAGGCGCTGCGCGACGTGCAGCAGATCCAGGTCGTCGCCTTCCCGCAGTCGGGCCTGCTGGGCCGGGCGGGCACGGCCGAACTGCTCGACCAGTCATTGGCGATGGGCGCCGACGTGCTCGGCGGCCTCGACCCCTGCGCCATCGACGGCGACCCGGTGAAGTCGCTCGACGTGCTGTTCGGCATTGCCCACAGGCACCAGCGCCCCGTCGACATCCACCTGCACGAGCCCGGCGCCATGGGTGCCTTCTCGCTCGACCTGATCCTGCAGCGCACCGAGGCGCTGGGCATGCAGGGCAAGGTGGCCATCAGCCACGGCTTCTGCCTTGGCGATGTGAGCGAACGCGAGCGCGACGCGCTGCTCGCGCGCATGGCCAGGCTGGGCGTGGTGCTGGTCACCAGCGCGCCGCCTTCGCGCACGGTGCCGCCGCTCATGGCCTGCCGGCAGGCCGGCGTGACGGTGGTCGGCGGCAACGACGGCATCCGCGACACCTGGTCGCCCTACGGCAACCCCGACATGCTGGAGCGCGCCATGATCATCGGCCTGCGCTACAACCTGCGCCGCGACGACGAGATCGAAGTGGCGCTCGACACCGTCACGCACGCCGGCGCGCGCGGCTGCGGCTTCGAGGCCTATGGGCTGGTGCCCGGCAACCGCGCCGACCTGGTGCTGGTCGATGCGCAGACCGTTGCGCACGCCGTGGTCTCGCGGCCCGTGCGCAAGCTGGTGGTGGCGGGCGGGCGCATCGTGGCGCGCAACGGCGTGCTGCAGGCCGACGTGGCTGCCTTGTGAGGTCAGTGCGAAGTCGTGACGCAGGCGTCGCCTTTGCGGTAGTGATCGTGCTGGTGGCGCTCAACCTGCGCGCCTTTCTCACGTCGAGCAGCCCGCTGCTCGAGCCCATCCGCCTTGCCACCGGCATCGGCTTTCATGCGGTGGCGCTGCTCACCGTGCTGCCGATGTTCGCGATGGGGGCCACGTCGCTGTGCGGCGCGGCGGTCGGCCAGCGCATCGGCGCGCGCGGCGGTGTCGCGCTCGGGCTCGGGGCCATCGCGCTGGCTTGCGCGAGCCGTTATGTGGCGGGCGGCGCGGCTGCGCTGCTGTGGAGTGCGGCGCTCGCGGGTGCGGGTGTCGGGCTGGTGCAGGCGCTGATGCCCGGCGTGGTGAAGCAGGCCTACCCGGCGCGCATCGGCGTGATGACCGGGCTGTACTCCGCCGCCATCATGGGCGGCGGCGGGCTCGGCGCCATCGCCAGCCCTTGGGTGGCGCATGCAGTCGGCGGCGCGCAGCCCGACTGGCACGCTGGCCTTGCGATATGGGCCCTGCTCGCGACCTTCGCGCTGCTGTATTGGCTGAACATGCGTCGCATGGAATTCACCGTTGCCGATGCGCCGCGCCAGAACCTCTCGTGGCTGCGCTGCTTCGCAAGCCGCCGCGCATGGCTTCTGGCTGCGTGCTTCGGCCTCATCAACGGCGGCTACACCAGCCTCGTCGCATGGTTGCCGCACTTCTACGCACAACAGGGCTGGACCGCGCAGCAGGGCGGCTCTGTGCTGGCGCTGATGACGGCCGCGCAGGTGATTGCCGCGCTCGCCATGCCCGCCATCGCGCGCAGCCGGGGGCGCGATCTGCGGCCCTGGCTGGCGCTCACGCTCGCCGCGCAGCTGGCGGGCTTTGGCGCGCTGACCTTCGATGCGCCCGTGCCGGCCGTCGCCATCGCGGTGGTGCTGGGCTTCGGCCTGGGCGGTGCTTTCTCGCTGTGCATGGTGCTGGCGCTCGACCACCTGCCCGACCCCGCGCAGGCCGGCGCGCTCGCTGCCTTCATGCAGGGCGTGGGCTTCATGATCGCGGCGCTCGCGCCCTTCGTCACCGGCTGGGTGCGCGAGCACACCGGCGGCTTCACGATGGCGTGGGCCTACCTGGCCGCCGTGGTCGTGGTGCTGCTGCCGCTGATGCTGCGCTTCGATCCGCGCCGCTATGCCGCTGCCACGGCCGGGCTGTTCGGCCCGCAGCCGCAGCCGCGCCGCGGCGCTGCCCGTCCAACCCCCGCACTCGACAGCGCCACGACCGGAAAGACCTGAGCACCACCATGTACCAACAAGAATTCATGCAACGGGCACTGGCCCTGTCGGCACAGGCATTGACGCAGCCCGGCACCGAGCCCTTCGGCGCCGTCGTCGTGAAAGACGGCGCGATCGTCGGCGAAGGCTTCAATCATTCCGTCGCGCATTCGGACCCGACCTCGCACGGCGAGGTGGAAGCCATTCGCGACGCCTGCCGCAGGCTGGGCACCGTCGACCTGTCGGGCTGTGAGCTCTACACATCGTGCGAGCCCTGCGCCATGTGCGCGGCGGCCATGCACATCGCGGGCATCGCGAGGCTGTATTACGCGGCGTCGCTGGCGCAGTCCGGCCAGGCCTTCGAGGGCGTGACGGTCGAGGCGCGGCACCCCATCGACGTGGAGGCGCTGCGCGCCGAGGCCGGTGCGCCGCTCGACGAACGCCGCCTGCCCGCCGAGCAGAAGCTCGATGGCGAGGCCGTTCGCATCCTTGCGGAGTGGGCTGCGACGCGGCGGGCAAGGTAGAGCAAACGTATTCGGCATGCCCCGGTCCATGCGAACCTCCGGTCTCTGTAGCGGGCCGATGCATCGCACTACACTGCGGCCATGCAAGCAAAGAAGGAAGCTCCGCGCAGCCTCCAGCCCGTGGTTGAACTCCGCAAGGAGGGCGCTTTCTATGCCTATTCGGTTCGCGCTCCCCGCTACAAGGGCGTGATACCGCCCAGCTCATACAGCAACGGCGGCTTCCCGACGCTTGCCGATTCCCTGCTCGACGTGGCGCGTGCGCTGGGCGGCAACTTCCATCGCATCTACGTGCGGCTCGACGGTTACTGCGTCGGCGAGCGCGACATTGCCGAGCTGCAGGAGGCGCCCGAGAAAGTCGCCGCTGCGCTGAGGACCGATTGCCTGGCCGCCAGCGCCGCCGAGCAGGCCAGCGCCCTCGTGCTGGAGTCGGAGCGCCTCCCCGGCCACTAGCGCGGCGCGCCGCAACGGCCTGGTGCAGGAACCGTCCTACCCACGATTTGCGTCTTGTTCGGCATCCAGCGCCGCGATTGCGCAGAAAAACCGCGTCATGGCAACCTACGAGTCCGTCCTGCAGGAGACCGGCCGCTTCGAGGTCGTGGATGCGCGCGAGCGTTCGCACACGGTCATCGAGAGCACGGAGTGCCTGGTGCGCGTAAGCATCTCCAAGCGCTACCCCACCATCAAGGGCGCGGTGAGCTACAAGCTGCTCGACGGCACGCCCCTGCGCCGCTCGAAGCGGGGCTTCTTCGACACCATGGACGGCATGAACCGCTTCTTTGTCGTGAACGCGGTGGAGACGCCGGAAGAGTCGGTGTGCCGATGAGCTTTTGCGATCAGTCCCAGGCCGGCGACAGGCCGGCCGGGTCGGTCAGGCGCTCGCCACGGTCGAGCGCGGCGATCTGCGCCATATCCGCGTCCGTCAGCCTGAGCTGCTGCGCGCGCAGGTTGCCTTCGAGGTTCGCGCGCTTGGTGGACGACGGAATCACCGCGTAGCCCAACTGCATCGCCCATGCCAGCGTGACCTGCGCGGTGGTCGCGCCGTGCGCCTTGGCAATCGCCTCGATGACCGGATCGTTCAGCACCTTGCCGTAGGCCAGCGTCATGTAAGACGTGATGTGGATGCCCTGGCTCTTCTCGAACTCCGCCACCTTGCGGTTCTGCAGGTACGGGTGCAGCTCGATCTGGTTGGTGGCGATGTTCTGCGCGCCCACCGCCGCGATGGCTTCCTTCATGAGCGCGATGTTGAAGTTGGACACGCCGATGTGCCTGGTGAGCCCCTGCGCCTTGGCATCTGCCAGCGCGCCCATGAACTCCGCCACCGGTACCGCATTGCCGGGCGAGGGCCAGTGGATCAGCGTCAGGTCGACATGGTCCGTGCGCAGCTTGGCGAGGCTGTCTTTCAGGCTGGGCACCAGCTTGTCTTTGGCGTAGTTGTCGGTCCAGATCTTGGTGGTGATGAACAGGTCTTTGCGCGCCACGCCGCTTTCGGCAATGGCCTGGCCCACCTCGGCTTCATTGCCGTAGATCTGCGCCGTGTCGATCACGCGGTAGCCCACGTCGAGGCCGTTCTTGACCGAGTCGATGACCACCTGGCCCTTCAGGCGGAAGGTGCCGAGGCCGAAGGCGGGAATGGGGTTCGTGTTCATGGTGTTTCCTTAGTGTTGGATGGATTCAGTTCGAGGAATGCCGCGGAACCGGCTTTGCCGGGCCGCAGGCGTTGCCCCCTGCAAGGGGGTTGGCGAAGCGACACGAAGTGCGCGAAGCCTGGGGGTTTGCGTCAAGCCTTCCGCTCCATTGCGTAAGGGCCAGCGACACCAGCACCACCAGTGCGCCAATCCACGGCGTGTGCATCAGCCCCAGGTGCGTCACGATCAGCCCACCGGCCCAGGCCGCGCCGGCAATGCCCAGGTTGAAGGCCGCGATGTTCAGGCCCGAGGCCACGTCCACCGCCTGCGGCGTGAAGCGTTCTGCCTGCTTCACCACATACACCTGCAGCCCCGGCACATTGCCGAACGCCACCGCGCCCCACATCAGCACCGCCAGCAGTGCCAGCCACTTGTGCGGCGCCGCGAAATTGAAGACCAGCAGCACCGCGGCCAGTAGCGCGAAGATGACCTTCAGCGCCGGAATGGGGCCCATGCGGTCGGCCAGCTTGCCGCCCCAGATGTTGCCCACCGCCACCGACACACCGTACACCAGCATCACCCAGCCCACGGCGCCCGCGCTGAAGCCCGACACGTCAGTGAGGATGGGCGCCAGGAACGTGAACGGAATGAACGAGCCGCCATAGCCGATGGCCGTTTTCGCATACACCAGCAACAGGCGCGGCTCGGCCAGCACCTTGGCCTGCTGCGCCAGCGAGGCCGGCGGCGTGTGGCGGATGTTGGAGGGCACAAAGACCCAGCTGCCGATGAACGCGACAACGCCCAGCGCGGACACGGCCAGAAAAGTCTCGCGCCAGCCGAAATGCTGCCCGATGAACGTGCCCAGCGGCACGCCAGTGACCAGCGCCACCGTGAGGCCCGTGAACATGATCGCGATGGCGCTCGCCGCCTTTTCCTTCGGCACCAGGCCGGTGGCGATCGTCGAGCCGATGGAGAAGAACACCCCGTGCGCCAGCCCCGTGAGCACGCGGGCGGCAATCAGCGATTCATAGCTCGGCGCCTTCCAAGCCAGCAGATTGCCGACCGTGAACAGCGCCATCAGCCCGAGCAGCAGCGCCTTGCGCGGCAGCTTGCCCGTGAGCGCGGTGAGCACCGGCGCGCCGATGGCGACGCCCAACGCGTAGAGGCTGACCAGCAGGCCGGCGGAGGGGAGGCCGATGTGGAGATCGGCTGCGACTGTGGGGATGAGGCCAACGATGACGAACTCGGTCGTTCCGATGGCGAAGGCGCTGAGGGTCAGCGCCAGTAGGGCGATTGGCATGAGGGCACTCCTTCTTGGATGGGGAGGAGTGTCTTGCGATTACCTTTGCGGATAAACGAGGGTTCGGGCAGAAGATAGTTGCGCTGAACGCAAAAATCCGTCTGAGACAGAGATTTGAAGTATCGAAAAAACTCGTTTCACCCCCGCATGCGCGATACTGGATATTTAACCAGTTATGATTGACGCCGAAGGCGTGTGTGTCGAGACTACACACGTTGTACATCCAAGGGGCTATCGATGGCTGAAGATATCGGCTTGAGAATTCGCGTTGACGACTTGCTTCGTCGCGAATTTATTCATGTATGTAAGGTGCGCGACACAACCGCTGCGCAGGTGCTTCGAGCGTTCATGCGTGACTATGTTGAGCAGCATGGTTCTGCAGCAAATCAGCCGTCACTATTTGAAGAACCTTCAAGAATACGTGACACGGTCTTAAGCTAGTATGTGATCGAATTTAATTAGCAGAAATGAAAAAGTTAAATAGCATATCGCTTTTTGCTGGTGGTGGCGGAATGACGCTCGGAATTGGAAATGCCGGATTTAAAAGTGTATTTGCGACGGATGTAAAACCATCAGCGGCAGAGACTTTTAAAAATAATCTGCCGGACTTGCCCTTTCATGAGGGCGATATTCGTCGACTAACCCGAGCTCGACTTGAAGAGTTTGTGGGAAATAAAAAAATAGACTTAGTCGTTGGCGGGCCGCCATGCCAAGGATTTTCAACTATTGGAGATCAAAACCCAGCCGATGCGAGAAATGGATTATTTTGGTGCTTCGTGAGAATTGTAGATTGGCTGAATCCAACGTGTTTCTTGATGGAAAATGTCAACTACCTTAGAACTCAGTACGGCGGTCGCTATGAGCGGGAAATTGTTGCTGCATTTGAAAGGTTGGGCTATCGGGTGCACGTCGCAACATTGAATGCAGCCGATTATGGTGTTCCTCAGGTTAGAAAACGTGTTTTCTTCTTTGGAACTCGATTGAATGGAAATTTTGATTGGCCGATTCAAACTCATGGAATTGCGGGGCAGCCACACGCCGCAGTATGGCCGTCGATCAAAGATCTTGTCCAAGAGAGCCCTAAATTCGCAAATCACTCATTTCTTCGGCATGGTGAGATTGTTGTTTCTAGGTATAAATTGATTCCAGAAGGAGGGCGGATGCCTCCTCCATCCGAGCTCCCAGAGGAAATTCGGAGGAAAAACTTCGGGAACACATATAAGCGGCTGCATAGAAAAAAACCCGCGCTCACGATGGTGCCTGGAAACAATGCATTTCCGATTCATCCCACTCAACATCGCAGCCTTTCTCCGAGAGAAGCTGCGCGCCTCCAGACTTTCCCCGATGATTATATTTTCTTTGGATCTCGGGCGGAGCAATGTCAGCTTGTTGGGAATGCGGTCCCCGTACTCCTTGCTCAAAAGCTTGGTGAACAGATAAGGACGCATATGGAAAATGGGCAATTAATAAAACAGCGCAAGGAGATTCCCATGGGTGAAAAAATTGCGCTTGAGCCTTTTCTAAAGGAAGAAAAATCACCAGTAATTTTTTCTTCGAGGCGTGAAGTTAAGAAGAGTGGACCGACCGCGGTTAGTTTCTTTTCTGGTGCTGGCGGCCTGATGCTCGGATTTTTAAATTCGGGATTTAATGTGCTTGCCTCCTATGATAAGAAAAATAGCGTTGAGAGGAATCATCTATTAAATTTCCCGGATGTTCCGCATCACCTTTCGGACGCTGCACTTTTGACGGTGGAAGGCGTCAAATCTCAAATTAAAAGGAGTACCGTTGACGTTGTCTTTGGTGGCCCTCCTTGTCAAGGCTTCTCCATTTTTGGAAGGCGACGGTTCGTAAATACGCAAAACCATAAGCCTGAAGATGATGAGCGGAATGCGCTCTCTCTGGCATACATAAATCTAGCAATCGGACTGGGTCCAAAAGTTATTTTTATGGAAAATGTTAAAGGCTTTGTCTCGACTCAATTGAATGAGAGCACATATCTTGCTGAGGTAGAAAAAAGGCTCGTGAGCGCTGGTTACGAAGTTAACTATAAGGTTGTAAATTGCGCTGATTATGGCGTCCCTCAGCAGCGGGAGCGTTTTATCCTGATCGCTTGGAAGACTGGGATGCAATTTCAATGGCCAGAGGCTAAGTATTTTTCAGAGCCCAAATCATGGCAGCGATCTTACGTCACAGTGGGCGATGTAATTTCCGATCTGATGGACCCCTCATCGTGTGGCGAAGAGTTTAGCCACGTGCCTATGAATCACAAAGAACTTGTAGTGGAGCGCTATAAGCTGATTCCAGAAGGTGGTCGATTGCCAGAAGATGGTCTTCCTGAGCATCTTAGAAAAGGTTATAGATCTGATAATGTGAAGAACTATAGTCATGTCTACAAACGGCTTTCAATGAATGCGCCAGCAACAACCATGGTTCCTGGTCACAATGCATTTCCTGTTCACCCTGTTCTTCATCGAACTCTGACAGTGCGTGAAGCTGCTCGAATTCAGACTTTCCCAGATTGGATGCGTTTTATTGGAACTCGCCAACAACAATGCACGCTTGTTGGAAATGCTGTTCCTCCTGTGCTGGCAGAGACATTTGCGAATAACATTATGAAAACGATCCGAGGAAATTTCCTGTCTGAGAGTTATAAGCGAGATGTCTATGATCTCGCGGCGGCTCCGACATGAGCACCACCCATGACGTCCTAGCGTATGCAGTAGCCATGGAGGCAGTCACTAGACTGCGAGCTTCTACTCCCCCTTGGGATAGTTTATTTTCTCCGAATGTATACGTAACGTCGTCTCGGGTTTGGCCAATGCCAGATTTTGTTCTGGTTGATAGTCTAAATTCTGTATCAATTGCAGCGGAGTTCAAGCCGCCCAATCAAACGAAAAGAGAGTATTTGACTGGCCTTGGTCAGGCATTTGCATACTCGCGCGACTTTCATTACTCGCTTTTGGTGCTGCCCGTAATTTCCGACGACGGCTACAAAATCGCCGACCATATCGTCGACGTACTCCGACAGCCTGCGATTCAAAATCCCATCGGCGTTCTTAGTTACGACCCATTTTCATTTTCTCCTGCTATACCGGGATTTAATGAGGCACTTTTTTTCCAACCAAGAGAAACCCCTCCGTCTCGCCTCGCGACCTTAGATCAAAGCTTTTACGCCAAATGGCGTGAAATGAGCCCTGAGGAAATTTTCTTACTACTGTCTTATTGCTACGACGAAACACGGGCGCCTTCAAGTTCTGTTGGAACAGTTCGGAGTCGGGCATTTGAGAAATTATGGGCTCGTATACAAGCGGGTTCCGTTTTAAACTGGGCCAGAAGACCTAGGACTGCAAGTAGCAGCACAAAGGAGGGCGTTAGTAAAAACTACAGAAATTTTCTTTTCCACATTGGCTGGACTGAAGCTGATGGATCTGTAACCAAATCTGGCCTTGCTGCTCATCACACTGGCACACTTTATGGAGCTTGGTCTCGGCCATTTTTGGATACTTTGGCCAAGGCAACACTAATTGCAGGTAAGCATTTAATTTTGTTTAATGCAATTAATGAGTACCAAGACTCTATTGTGGGAGATTTCCCTGTTGAAACTCTTTGGTTGCAGGGAATGGAGGATTTTTTGGAATCCAAAGGGTTACTTAAAAGGAACCCGATGCGGGCGGCCGCTGCGATTAGCGGTGAGGAGAGAGGATTCTTGAAGGCGGAAAAACAGCTTTGGAAGCAGCTGGAACTTGTTGTGCCGCGAGGTCGATATGTTTTTCACCCCAATCGCGGTTTTATCTTTAATTGGTCTCGAATAGCAGAGCTCTTGCAAAACTAGATAGAGTAGATCAAATTTGCGTCGCCAATGGCGTGCATTTGGGTCGATATCCTTTCGAGTCGCCCTCGATAGCCCCATAGAAGGGCTTTCTGTCGGTATACTGCCCCGTCGCGCCAAAAAGCGCGTCCGGGTTTGGAAGCCCGTCGAAGTTCTGCGACGAAAGCCGCAGCTACCGCACATGGTCTGCGGCTTTTCTGTTTGTGCCTCCAGTTTTGGCGGCTCGAACGGGAAGGCGCGAGCCTTGCCGGTTCTCGTCAGAGCTTCCCGGTCTTCCAACCCGTTCGAGCTGCCGCCATCGTTTGGAAGCGGTTGCGGCGGTTGTTGCAAAACCGAAGTTCTGCGAGGCCATACATGGCTGAATCTGCATCCGCGTCAGCGCAGTCAAGCGCTCGATCCACATCCCCCAACCTCGACGACCTCGCCCTGCAAGCCTGCGACGACGCCGAAAACCTCAACGACGTGATGCGCGCCTACGCCGCGCTCAGGAAGCTCGTAGACACCAGCGCCCTGAACGACAGCGAGGAACTCACCCCCAGCCGCAGCGAACTGAGCGCCTTGCTCGGTGTGCTCAACGACGCGCTGACGACGCGCATCGATGCCATCAACCTCGCGGCCGGCGCGGTGCGCGAAGCGCTGCAAGGGCGCAAGCCGGGCCTCGCGTGAGGTAGCGGCGAAGAGCCCGTTGTTCATTCAGGCAGCCGGTCTGGCCGGCTGCTGATATTGATTGCATGCTGTAGCTGCAGGCAGCGGCCTGCCCTCCAGCGAGCAATGTCCTCGAGCTACCGCTTGAAACCCGGAATCGGGACAGGATTGCAGTCCGGCAGCTTCAGGCCTTCGACGTCGGGATAAAGCTGGAGCGAGGCGAAATCGTTGCTGTCTCCCAGGCCATTCACGGGTGACCGATACCCACGAGCGACGGTGGTAATCGGAAGCTCGGTCTTCAACAAGATGCGCAGCGCTCTCGCCGCGTTGGCTGCACGCTGCTCAGCCAATGCCTTTGCCTTGCGGGGCACCGCGTCGGATGCCCCGACCTCTATGGAGGCGCGTGTGTACATGGAAAAGTTTGCATAGGAGCGGCCCAGCCATCTGGAAAGCTTGATGACCTGCGATCGATCCAGTGCTGTTGAGTTGCCATCGAAGCTCAGCGGGGTCTGTGTGATGTAGCTGCATGCTGATGCTTCTTCCGCTGCAAGTGCCCAGACTAGGGCGAGTCGGCTTTTCATTGTCGGGGTGGCTGTGACTTGTAAAGAGGGTCCCCTGCTTGGCAAGGGCATTCATGCGGACAGGCCGGAAGAAAGTCAAGTTGCACTGCTCGTACGCCTTGGCTCTTCTCCAACGGGTTGAGGTACGCGGATGCGGGCTTGCTGACATAGGCATGGTTTGGCAGATAAATCTTCGTTGCATCGAACTGCAGGTTGTCTTGCAAAACGCGCGCAACGTTGCGCGCCCTTTCCATTGCAAGGCTGCTCGGCGCTCGTTCGCCCGGTTCGGCAGAGGCGCTGATGTCGATGGATTCATGGTTCGGATATCTCGCTCGCAGATCTGCCATCCAGTTGGCCAGGCTTGACACCTGTGCTGCGGATACCGTGGCGGCGTTGTGCTCGAAGTACACGCCAATGACCTGCATGGGGCTGCAGGCGTGGGCGGCAGGCACAGCCGTCAAAACGAGGGATGCGAGCAGGGAGCCAAGCGCAACGTGAAGTTTTCGGTCTTGCCCGCCAGCGAGAGATGCAACCAAGGCACAAAGGATTCTTTTGTACATGGGTTTACTGCGGCTTGAGCGATGCTGGGGCGCCGTCAATCCACTTGCAGCACGACAGTGTCTTGGCGCACATCGGTTGAACCGTGGCGTGCAGATTGTCCAAGCGCTCGAGTCGTCTTGTCGGGGGGCTCTCAAGTTCATCGACATGGGTTTCCACTTCGAAAGAGGTCCCGTCGCTTAGCGTCTTAAGAAGGCCGGCGATTTCGGCAAGGCGGAGATGTGCTTTCCTCGATGAATCAGCATCGCCCTTGATCGCGAACGCAAAGATGTCAGCGCGGTAAATGCCGTGTGTCGCTCTGTTGGCGTCCTTCTGCTCGATGAACCAGTTTGTCAGAGAGATGATCTGCTCCGAACCGAGGTGCGTGCTTGTCGACGGGAACTGCACTTCGCGTTGGAGCCCACCAAAAGAACATGCGGTGGCTCCTGTGTGGGCGAAGGTGCAGAGAAGGGCGACACCTGTGCACAACCATCTTCGGCGAGCGAGCCCGGGCTCAAATTTCTCTTTCATCGTTGCAGGGCCGGCGGCTTGTAGAGAGGGTCACCTCTTTGGCACGGGCATTCGTGCGGGCACGCAGGCAGAAATTCAACGTCGACGCGCTTCACCAGGTCGCTTCCCTCCGGTGCTGGAGCCGCGGCAACATATCCATGGGTGGGAAGATGGATTTGCGGCACATCGAACTGCAAATCTTCGACGAGGATCTTTGCTACGTTCCTGGCGCGCCTCAGTCCCAGGTTGCTCGCGTCGTTCTCGCCGAATGCGGCTTGCGTGGTCATGAAGATGGCTTCTCGGTTCGGATACTTCACGCGAAGCACTGAGGTCCAGTTGGCAAGCTTTAGAACCTGTTTCGCTGGAACCTCTGCGGAGTTCCAGTCGAACACGACGCCGGTACTCTTGATTGGACTGCACGCCAGGATTGTTGGCGTGAAGAGAACGCAAACAGTTGCGGTGATGCGCTGCAGAAAAGAAAGTCGCCCGTTGCTCTTCACTTCGATGCATCCTTGTTGACGTTGAGAACATAGGCGGCAATGCTGTCCGCGTTCACCCTGAGCGCCGCCGCGTTCTCGGCTCGGACCTGATTCCTCGAGTTTGCCGTCCCGTACCAAGTGTCGTTCGAGCTGAAGGTGTCGTCGAAATGAGTCACTTCGTGGATCAGAGTCAGGAGCCGGGAGTCGCCGTCGAAGACCTTGTTCGTCCCGAAGATCACCACGTTGTCATGCGAGAACTCGCAGAACCGTAGAGCAATCGCAATGGTGTGGGTTGCCGTATCAGGCTTGCACACCGCTGCAGCAGTGCCAAATCCGTCATTCAAGACGCAGGTCGCCAGCTTGCCGCCTGGAGTGAATCGAACAAAGTTCCTCGCCTCCAGACTTCGAAGAACGCGGGCGCATTCGGTCAAACCCTTGCGCAAGTGTTCGCGCGTGCTCTGATCGGCAACGCCGAACCAGGTCATCACGCTAGCTCTGGCCTCTTCATCCCAACGCGCCAACTCGGGTAGACGCTGCTTCGTGATGTAGTCGATCGCCATATCCCGCAATTTCATGGTCGAGATGGCGAATTCCTTGTTGGTCTGGTTCGGGCAGATCCGCTCCGTCTGCTCGGCTTCTGGTGGGTGTGTGACAGCGTCATCCACGACCTTCTTGAAAGCTGCCATCTCCGATCCGAGGTGCGCGGTCGCCATTGAGGCTGGCGCCGACAACATTGGCGTGGCTTCCTTCGCATGCCAATCGCCATCGTCATATTCCGCCGACTGCCGCAACACCGACAGCAGCGGCTGCGGCACCGGGCAATGGCACACCACCACATCCCCCTCCAGCGCCATCTCCGATAAGAACTGCGGTCGCCGCGGCCCTCCTGCCTTGGCGATGATGCCGACGCTGTTGCATCCCTCGCAGTACGCCCTGCCACCGATCAGCGCGGGCCGGTGCCCGAAGAAATCGACCATCGGGCCGTCGTACGGCAGCACCCTTCCACCAGCGGCCGGTGGATCACCGACCAAGACAACTCTGCGCATCATCCTGAAACCTCCCTGTTGTGTGCGGGAGTTGTAGGAGGAAGCGCGCGTTGACACTGTTGCCCACTGTCAACTGGCTAGAAATTCTTCACGCGGGCACTGGTTTTCGATTCCTGGAGTGGCGTGGAGCCTGCCAAGGAAGGCCTGCAGCATTGCAGGCCAGGTCGGTTCGGGAGTGACGGCCTGTCGCGCAGACCCCTACGGCTGCACCGCCAGGAGCACGGCGTGCGTCAGCACGTGGGCAATCATTGCCGCCTCCAGGCCATGCCGCCAGAAAAGGTATCCGGCCACCAGGCCGAATGCGGCATTGGCCCCGACGATGTAGGCCACGAGGCCGGCACTCGGCGCGCCCGCCATGGCAAAGGCGGCCGGCAGGTGCCCCACGCCGAACAACAGTGCGCTGCCCGCGATGGCGACCCAGAAGATCCACGCGGGTGGCGTGGCGCGCCCTTGCCGTGCTGCAACGCGCCACAGGGCCCAGGCCATCGCGCTCATGAGGCCCCAGCGTACTAGGACTTCTTCCGTGATGCCGCCGTAGAGAAAGCGCACGACGGGCGGCAGCGTCACGCCCTGCAGCGCTCCGGCGGCATCGGCCGCGAGGCGCGTGATGGACCAGAGGAGCGCGGCGCCAAGCAGGCCGCCAACGATGCCTGGAAGGCACTGTGCGCGAAGCATGCCCCACGCCGGCCTCGACCCGGCCAGCGCCGCCAATGCCGGCGCCTGCAAACCGACCCCGGGTGCCAGCCTGGCACCGGCGTATGCCGCCAGTGCCAGCAGCATGGCGCTCTGCATGCCCGAGGCCACGCTCACGACCCACATCGGCAGCGGCAGCACCTTGCCCGCCAGGATCTCGGGCACTGCGAGCCATGCGACGGCGATCACCCCGGGAAGGCCTGCGCAAAAGGTTGCCGCGAATATTCGTCGAGTCAAGACTGCTCCTCCTTTTATCGTTATTGGGACGGCGTCGCCGCCGTGATCGCTCGAGCCGGCCGGCCACGGCCGCAGGCTCACTCGGCGATCACTTTGAGTGTCACATCTCTTTGCGCGTCGATCTCCGCACGCGTGAAGGGCAGTTCCACCCATTCGCGGCGGGCAAACCGCTCGGTCTGGTCGGCGAACCAGGGGGAGCCGGGGTCGGTCGACTGGGAGTAGGCGAGGAATGCCCTGGCGCGCGGCCCCTCGGCCGTGAACCCTACCGACTGCAGGTAGCTGGTGCCATGCACGGCTTCGCGCAGGCCGCTTCCGGTGGCATCGACGCTCATCATCATGTTGTACACGCCCAGTTCCTCATGTCCGCCGGGAACGGGGATGCGCCGTCCGCCCCGCGTCGCGCCCTGGATGTCTCCCCAGCGCCGGCCCGCAGCCCAGCCCCTGGCTGCGACGTTGCGCACCGCGGCTTCCATGGCCGCACGCACCTGGGCCGCCACTTCGGGCTTTTCCACGCGCAGGCCGCGCGGCGTGTTCACGGGATCGGAGGGATCGAACGCCACGCGCCAGACGTCCGGGCTCTGCTGCAGGAACGACAGCGCGAAATCTTCCATGTACCCATAGCCGATGCCGGCATCCAGGCCTGCCGTGCGGTCCCATGACTTGAGCGCCGCGCATGCCTGGCGCATCTCGGCAGTGGCTTCGGGCGACCTGCTGCCGCCCGGGCATAGCGAGAGCATGTCGTCGAGCACCAGCTCCGCCAGGTACACGCGGTTGTCCAGCACCATGGCCTCGACCTGGTCCTGCGATACGCGTCGGGTGGGCAGCCCGTTGCGCGGCTGCAGGGCGGTGTGCAGCCACGACAGGCCCTGACGTGTGCGCAAGCCTTGCCGGGAGCCCGCGATGCTCAACAGCGGAGAGAAGCCCTCGAGCGGAGCCTGCGGATTGGTCAGCCAGGCGCTGTCGTTCGAGTTGTGGACGTAGTCGTGGCGCTCCAGCAGCGGCAGAGCCTTGCCTGCAAAGATGCCGGCCTGCGGCGCGGCAGGGTCGTTCGCCCATTGGCAGCGCGTCGTGTCGCCTCGCAGCACGGGGGCGGGGAGGTCCTTCAACGCGTCGGAGCCGGTGGCCTGGCAGTCGGCCAGCATTTGCGCGGAGACGTTCGGCGTGGGCGTTGCGCTCATGAACAGCGTGCGCCCGGAGGCGTCCGCCGCCAGGGTGTTGTTCCACGGGTTGCCCACGATGCGCAGCACCGCGTCTTTCATCTCGTCGAGCGAGCGGGCCCGGTTCATGGCCAGCCACTGGTCGGCCAGGCGGTGGTTGTCCGTGTTGGTATCGCGCACGGTGTAGGCGTGCTGGCTGTCCCAGCGCAGCGGCCCATGGGCGATGACGGTGCCGAAGTCGGTGGTGTAGTAGGCGTGTTCACGTGTTGCGATGCGCCCGTCGGGCTCCCGTACGTCGATCTTGAACACCTTGCGCTCCATGGGCCTGCTTTGCCCGTCCACCATGTAGCGCGTGGGGTCCGCGGGGTCCAGGCGCAACTGGTGGAAGGTGAGGCGCGCCGCCGTGTTCGTGGTGTGCGTCCAGGCAAAGTCGCGCGTGAAGCCGATGCCCACGATCGGCAGTCCGGGCAGGCTGGCGCCCATCACGTCCATGCGGCCGGGAATGGTCAGGTGCAACTGGTACAGGCGCAGCACGCCGGCCCAGGGAAAGTGCGGGTTGCCCAGCACCATGCCGCGACCGTTGGCGGTGGCTTCGCTGCCCAATGCCATGGCATTGCTGCCCGTGCTGGGCTTTTGCACCAGTGCCTTGAGCGCGCTCGCCCCGGAAATCTGCGGCGCGCCTTGTGCGGCACTGCCGCTGCGCTGCGGCGGCGAAGCCTGGGCCAGCAAGGGCGCGGTGTCGGCCAGTCCATTGAGCGCCGCGTAGTCGCGCATCAGCCGCACGAGGTCGGCTTCTTCCACCGCACGCACCCAGGTCGCGCCCTTGCAGCTCGACGGCAATGCCTGTGCCCCGGTTTCTCGCAGGTAGCGGTTGAAGCCCGCGGCAAATCCTTTGAACATCGCCTTGACCGGTTCGCTGTAGGCGTTCCAGGCCGCGCGCACCTTGGCCTCGTCGTTGTGATGGCGATAGAACAGGTCGGAGGTCACATTGGCGGGCAGGGTGCCCTGTCCCGATGCGGGCAAGGCCCCTTCGCCGAAGTAGCGGGACCGTTCGCCCCGCACGGTGACGAAATGCTCTGCGAGCACGCAGAAGTTGTCCTGCGCGTACGAATAGCCCACGCCGTAGCCGATGCCCTTCTCGTCGCTGGCCTCGATGTGCGGAATGCCATGGGCGGTGCGGCGGATCTCGGCCTTGTAGACATCGCCCGGGGAGGTGCCTTGCTGCCCGCCGCCCGTGCTGCTGACATTGCCGCTGTTGCTGCCGGTGCCGCCGGTGCCGTTGAGCCAGTTGCCGATGCCATTGTCGCTGCCGCTGTTGCTGCCGCCGCATGCGGCCAACGCCGCGGTGGCGCTGGCGCAAAGGCCCAGCCGCCAGGCCCGCCGCAGCCCGCATGGACGGTTGGAAGCCGGAGGCGAGGAATGCAAATGCCGAGAGTTCATGTCGTCCCTGATCGAAGTCGGCTGCCGCACCACGCCGCAGCCCTCGGGGCACGATAGAAACCCAGGCTTGGCACAAGCTGAAGCGATGCTGAAAGAACGCTGAACGTGCGCCGGCCGCTCGGAGGGCCGGGATGGGGCGGGGTTGGCGCGCCGGAAGATTTTTTTCGTGAGGCTGCATCCAAACCCGCCCCTGGCGTGTAGACCTCTCAGCAGCAAGGAGCTGCTGACCCTCTACAACCCCAGGAGAAATTCCATGCACACCTCCCGTCCCGCCCGTTCGCTCGCCGTTGTCGGCGCTGTTTCCGCCGCTGCCGCGGTGCTCACCGCCTGCGGCTCGATGTCGATGACGCCCGCTTTCAACCAGTCCAGCCTGCCGCCCACCATCCAGGTGCCGGCCGGCAACAAGGTCGCGATGGAAACCGTGGGCAAGGGCGACATCACCTACGAATGCCGCGACAAGGCCAACGCCCCGGGCCAGACGGAGTGGGTGTTCGTCGGCCCCGACGCCAGGCTGCTGGACCGCAGCGGCAAGCAGGTCGGCAAGTACTACGGCCCGCCGGCCACCTGGGAGTCGATGGACGGCTCCAAGCTCACGGCCACGCAGCTGGCGGTCGCGCCCTCGGGCCCGACCAGCCTGCCGTACCAGCTGGTGAAGGCCAACCCGGCCACGGGCAGCGGCGCCATGACGGGCGTCACGTACATCCAGCGCGTGGCGCTGCAAGGCGGCGTGGCGCCGGCGGCCGTGCCGTGCACGCCGGCCACCAAGGGCCAGAAGCAGGTGGTGCAGTACCAGGCCGACTACATCTTCTGGAAGGCGTCCTGATCGGGGGGCGATTCGGCGGCGGGGCCGCCGGCTCCACTACCATCGGGCCGTGCAGAACCCGCCACCCACCTCGCCCTTCGACTACGACGCCACCCTCATGGCCTGCGCACGCGGTGACCGTCAGGCCCTGCAACAGCTCTATCAGCGCGAAAGCCGCTACCTGCTGGGTGTGGCGCTGCGCATCGTGCGCCAGCGCCAGCAGGCCGAAGACGTTCTGCACGACGCCTTCATCAGCATCTGGCAGCGCGCGGAAACCTTCAACCCGGCGCGCGGCGAAGGCCGGGGCTGGATCTACAGCGTGGTGCGCAACGCCGCGCTGAACATGGTGCGCAGCGGCGCACGCCAGGTGGACGTGAGCGAAGACGCGGCCGAGGCCATCGACGACCAGGCCGCGCTCGCGGCCTATGCCACCGCCGCCGACCCGTTCGAGCTGCGCGCGGACCTCGGCAGGCTTGAAGGCTGCCTGAGCGGCCTGGAGCCGGCGCGGCGCGACTGCATCCTCTATGCGTATGTGGAGGGCTGCTCGCACGGCGAGATCGCCGAGCGGCTGCAGACGCCGCTGGGCACGGTCAAGGCCTGGATCCAGCGCGGCATGCGCGCGCTGCGGGAGTGCATGGCATGAGCAGCGGCACCGCTTCTTCCGGTTTCGGGAATTTCGAAGACATCGACGCGCTGGCGGGCGAATACGTGCTGGGCACGCTGTCTGGCAACGCGCGCGCGGCGGTGGAAGCCCGCATGCGCGACGAGCCCGCGCTGCGCGATGCGGTGCAGGCGTGGGAAGCCCGGCTGCTGCCGCTGGCCTCGCTGGCGCCGCCGGCCGATCCCTCGCCCGCGCTGTGGTCGCGCATCGAGCGCACGCTGGGCAGTGTTGCTGCTGCTGCAGCAGCAGCCGCACCGAAGGCCGGGCAGCCGGCGCGCGCATCGGGCTTCGCGAGCTGGTGGAACAACCTGCAGCTCTGGCGCGGCCTTGCCGCCGGCGGCTTTGCAGCCGCGGCGCTGATGGTGGCCGTGCTGGTCACCCGTCCGGCGCCCACGCCGCAGTACATGGTGGTGCTGGTCGCCCCGCAGGACAAGTCGCCGGGCTGGGTGATCCAGACCACGTCGTCGCGCCAGCTGAGCCTGGTGCCGCTGGGCACCGTCGAAGTGCCGCCGCAGAAGACGCTGCAGTTCTGGACCAAGGCCGACCAGTGGCGCGGCCCGGTGTCGCTGGGGCTGGTCAAGCAGGGCCAGACGCTGCGCATTCCCATCGACAAGCTGCCGCCGCTGGAGCCGAACCAGTTGTTCGAGCTCACGCTGGAGCCCGAGAACGGCTCGCCCATCGACCGTCCGACCGGGCCGATCCAGTTCATCGGGCGCGCGGTCAAGGTGCTGTAGCGCTGCTGCTCCGGCTGGCAAGGGCGGCCGCGACGCCGATGGCGCCCACCAGCATGCACAGCACGAAGATCACCATGCGCGTCTGCGCCGCGTCGGCAAAGGCGCCGACCAGCAGGCCCGCGAGCGGCTGCGTCAGGTTGTTCAGCAGCACGATCACGCCGGTGGTCTTGCCGTAGTCGTGCGCCGGAATGATCCGCTGGCGGTGGATGCGGATGTAGATGCTGAACATCTTGTCGAACCCGATCACCAGCAGGAAGCCGGCCGCATAGCCCCAGTGGCTGGTGCTGACGGCGGTGAGCAGGCCCCCGCCGAAGATCAGCAGGTAGGCGGTCAGCCCCATCTTCTTCAGCGCGAACGACCCCCGGATGATGCTCAGCAGGATCGCGATGGTGGCGACGGCGCCCAGCGTCTGCAGCCACGCGTAGTAGGTGGCCGAGCGATGGTGCAGCCCGGTGACCATCGCGGCGGAAGAAGCGAGCGTGGTGCCGAGCATCAGGTTCACGCCGGCCGTGAGCCCGGTCAGCCGCAGCAGGCCCGGCAGGTGCAGCAGATGGCCGAGCGCGGTCTTGATCGGCTGCAGCAAGTGGCCCTTGACGGCCTGCGGTTCGTGCAGCTGCATGGGGTTGCCGCGCCGCCAGTACGCGGTGGCGACATCCGCCAGCAGGAAGAGGGCGGCCGCCGCGCCCACCACCGCCTGCCAGGGCAACAACGCAAAAAGCGCCGCCGCAACGAGCGGCCCGAGCACCATGCCGGTCTGCTCGGCCGTCTGCGCATAGGCCAGCACCTTGTCGAAGCCGTGGCCGTTGCCGGCAATCTGCGGCAGCATCACCTCGCGCGCCATGACGCCCTGCGTGGTCAGCACGCCGCACACGGCAGACAGGCCCACCAGCCAGCCGATGCCGCCCAGCGCCTCGTTGCCCAGCACGCCGAGCACGCAGACCAGCGCGCGAAAGACCTGGCTGCCGCGCAGCAGCCTGATCGGCGAGATCCGGTCGCACAGCGCGCCGCAGACGGGGAACGACAGGAAGCGCGGAAAGGTCTCGGCCGCGAAGGCATAGCCGGACCACGCCACGTCCTGCGTCACCTGGAACACCACCAGCGGCACCAGGAACAGCAGGATCTGGTCGGCCAGCTTGGAGACGAGCAGCGAGAAAAGAAAGGCCGGGAACTGACGAGCCGCGCGCCGCGGGCCGATCGGCTTCATCCTCAGAACGCCGAGCGCGGCAGCAGCGCCGGCACCAGCGTGCGGTTCATCCGCTCGCGCCACCAGCGCAGCGCCTGGCCTTGCGCGCCGGTCTTCCAGGCCAGCCAGAAGGCTTCGGGCGGGCGCGGTTCCTCGGTGGGCAGTTCGACCAGCGTGCCGCGCTTGAGCTCGCCCAGGATGCAGGCGCGCGGCAGGAAGCCGTGGCCCAGGCCGGCGACCTGGCAGGCGATCTTCGCGGGCATCGACGGCACGGTGATGCGCGGCTGGCCGGCCAGCAGGCCGACGGTGCGCTCCGACAGTGTGCGCGCGCTGTCGCCCACCACGATGGCGTTGCACTCCAGCAGGTCGCCGCGCTGCAGCGGCCGGCCCAGCCGCGTGAGCGGGTGCGAAGGCGCCACGCAGAACGCGAAGTCGAGGCTGCCCACGGTCACCGCCTGGTAGCCGCCGCCGGCCGGCCCGTCGCCCGCGGCGATGACGATGTCGGCGCGCCCCTCGCGCAGCGCCTCCCAGCTGCCGGTGAGCGCCTCGCAGCCGATGCGCAGCCGCGTGCCGCAGCGCAGGTCTTCGAAGGCGCGGATGTCGTCGATGAGCGCTTGCGTGGGAATGAGCGAGTCGTGCACCAGCCGCAGCTCCGACTCGTAGCCGGTGGCGATCTGCCGCATGCGCGATTCGAGATCGTTCGCGGCGCTGAGCAGCCAGCGGCCCTCCTTGAGCATTTCTTCGCCGGCGGCGGTGAGCGTGACGCGCGGGCCGTTGCGCTCGAACAGCAGCATGCCGAGCTGCTCCTCGAGCTTGCCTACCGCATACGAGATGGTGGAGGGCACCTTGTTCAGGCGGGTGGCGGCGGCGGCGAAGGAGCCGTGGCGCGCGATGGCGTCGACCACCTCGATGGCTTCCAGGCTGAGTTTGAGCATGCGGCGGTCCTTGTCGAAAAAGAAAGATCGAAAAATTCGATCATTGACGGTGAAAAGTTTCGTCGATGACAGTGAGTGGGAGCCCGATGATTCAGCCCATGCCAAGGAGATTCCCTCCGAACGCAATTGTGAATTCAATCGAACGTCAACTCAAGCCCAGGAGCTTTTCCATGTCCATCAAAGCCACCCCCACCGCCGGTTCCAAGCTGCTCACGCCCACCGATCACACGCTGGTGATGATCGACTTCCAGTCGCAGATGGCCTTTGCCACGCATTCCATCGACGCCGTGAACCTGCGCAACAACGCCGCGCTGGTGGCGCAGGCGGCGGCCGGCTTCGGCGTGTCGACCATCCTCACGACCGTGGCCGAGAAGAGCTTCTCGGGCCCGATGTTCAGCGAGATCACCGACGCGTTCCCCGGCCAGAAGATGCTCGACCGCACCTCGATGAACACCTGGGAAGACGCCGCCGTGATCGATCGCGTCAACCAGATCGGCAAGCCGCGCATCGTGCTGTCGGGCCTGTGGACCAGCGTGTGCATCGTCGGGCCGGCGCTGTCGGCGCTGGACCAGGGCTTCGAGGTGTACGTGATCGCAGATGCCTGCGGCGACGTGTCGGCCGAGGCGCACAACCGCGCGATGGAGCGCATGGTGCAGGCCGGCGCGCAGCCGATGACCTCGCTGCAATACCTGCTCGAGCTGCAGCGCGACTGGGCCCGCGGCGACACCTATGAGCTGACCACCGGCATCGCGAAGAAGGTGGGCGGCGCCTACGGCCTGGGCGTGACCTACGCCAAGACCATGTTCGGCGCGCACGAAGGCTGAAAGCGGGGGGTGAACCAGATGAAGCCCTATGTCCTGTCGCTTGCGCTCGGCCTCTTGGTCGGCGTGATCTACGCACTGTTCCAGGTGCGCTCGCCGGCGCCGCCGGTCATCGCCCTGGTGGGGCTTCTGGGGATACTGCTCGGCGAGCAGATCCCCCCGCTCATCAAGAGCGTGTTCAAGCCCGACGCCGTGGCCACCTCGTGGCTGCACCACCAGGTCAAGCCGCATGTGTTCGGCGAACTGCCGAAGTGCCTGCCCGCCCAGACCGCCGCCGAAACCCCCAACAAGGAAACCCGCCATGGCTGAGAACATGACGACCCCGCCCGACCTGATCCTGCACAACGGCCGCTTCACCACGCTGGACCGCGCCAACCCGGTGGCCGACGCCGTGGCCGTCAAGGACGGCCGCTTCACCCGTGTCGGCCGCGCCGAAGACGTGCTGCCGCTGGCCGGCGGCGCCACCCGCGTGATCGACCTGCAGGGCAAGCGCGTGCTGCCGGGGCTGATCGACAACCACCTGCACATCATTCGCGGCGGCCTGAACTTCAACCTGGAGCTTCGCTGGGACGGCGTGCGCAGCCTGGCCGACGCCATGGGCATGCTCAAGCGGCAGGTGGCCATCACCCCCGCGCCGCAGTGGGTGCGCGTGGTGGGCGGCTTCACCGAGCACCAGTTCGCGGAAAAGCGCCTGCCGACCATCGAGGAACTGAATGCGGTGGCGCCCGACACGCCGGTGTTCATCCTGCACCTTTACGACCGCGCGCTGCTCAACGGCGCCGCGCTGCGCGCCGTGGGCTACACCAAGGACACGCCCGCGCCACCCGGCGGCGAGATCGTGCGCGACAGCGCCGGCAACCCCACCGGCCTGCTGCTGGCCAAGCCGAACGCGGCCATCCTCTACGCCACGCTGGCCAAGGGCCCGAAGCTGCCCTTCGACTACCAGCTCAATTCCACGCGCCATTTCATGCGCGAGCTCAACCGCCTGGGCGTGACCGGCGCCATCGACGCGGGCGGCGGCAACCAGAACTACCCCGACGACTATGAAGTGATCCAGAAGCTCGCCGACGACGGCCAGCTCACCATCCGCCTGGCCTACAACCTGTTCACGCAGAAGCCCAAGCAGGAAAAGGACGACTTCCTGAACTGGACCGCCAACTCCACATACAAGCAGGGCGACGACTACTTCCGCCACAACGGCGCCGGCGAGATGCTGGTGTTCTCGGCCGCCGACTTCGAGGACTTTCGCCAGCCGCGCCCGGAGATGGCGCCCGAGATGGAAGGCGACCTGGAGGGTGTGGTGCGCATCCTGGCGCAGAACCGCTGGCCCTGGCGCATGCACGCCACCTACGACGAGACCATCAGCCGCTCGCTCGACGTGTTCGAGAAGGTCGACAAAGACACGCCGCTGGCCGGCCTGAACTGGTTCTTCGACCATGCCGAGACCATTTCGGAGAAGTCGATGGACCGCATCGCCGCGCTGGGCGGCGGCGTGGCCGTGCAGCACCGCATGGCCTACCAGGGCGAATACTTCGTGGAGCGCTATGGCGCCGCCGCGGCCGAGGCCACGCCGCCGGTCAAGCGCATGCTGGAGCGCGGCCTGAAGGTCTCGGCCGGCACCGACGCGACGCGCGTGGCTTCGTACAACCCGTGGGTGTCGCTGTCGTGGCTGGTCACGGGCAAGACCGTTGGCGGCCTGCAGATCACGCCGCAGCGCAACCTGCTCGACCGCGAACAGGCGCTGCGCATGTGGACCGAGAACGTCACCTGGTTCTCGAACGAGGAGGGCAAGAAGGGCCGCATCCAGGCCGGCCAGCTCGCCGACCTGGTGGTGCCCGACCGCGATTTCTTCGCCTGCGCCGAATCGGACATCGCCGACACCACGGCACTGCTCACGATGGTGGGCGGCAAGGTGGTCTACGGCGCCGGCGTGTTCGCAGCGCACGACGAAGGCTCGGTGCCCCCGGCCATGCCCGACTGGTCGCCCGCGCGCACCTTCGGCGGCTACGCCGGCTGGGCCGACAAGAAGGAGGGCGCGCCGCTGCAGAAGGTTCTGCGCAACGCTGCTGCGTCCTGCGGCTGCGCCAACAACTGCAACGTGCACGGCCACGGCCACGCCACGGCCTGGAGCAGCAAGCTGCCCGTGGCCGACCTCAAGAGCTTCTGGGGCGCGCTCGGCTGCGCCTGCTGGGCGGTGTGATGGCGACGCGCTGGACCACCTCGCCCGCGCTGCGCTGGATCGCGTTGCTGCTGCTGTGCGCCGCCTACCTGCAGGGCGGGCTGAACAAGGCGATGGACTTCGACGCGGCCCTCGCCGAGATGAACCACTTCGGCCTGTCGCCCGCCGGCCCTCTGGCCGTGGCGGTCATCGTGCTGGAGCTGGGCGCCTCGGCGCTGATCCTCGCGGGGCGGCTGCGCTGGCTGGGCGCGCTGGCGCTCGGCGGCTTCACGCTGATGGCGACCTTCGTGGCGCTGCGCTTCTGGCAGATGCCGCTCGGGCAGGAGCGCTTCATGGCGGCCAACGCCTTCTTCGAACACCTGGGCCTGGCCGGCGGTTTCCTGCTGGTTGCCTGGCATGACCTGAAGGAGCGTGCCCATGCCTGACAACTCTCACGGCGCGGTCGCGCCGGCGGCCCGGTCCGGCGCCTTCGCGCCGCTGCGCCATCCGGTGTTCGCGGTGCTCTGGGCCGCCACCGTGCTCGGCAACATCGGCAGCTTCATGCGCGACGTGGCCAGCTCGTGGCTGGTGACCGACCTGTCGGCCAACCCGACGGCGGTGGCGCTCATCCAGACGGCGGCCACGCTGCCGGTGTTCCTGCTCGCCATTCCGGCGGGGGTGCTCTCGGACATCCTCGACCGGCGGCGCTTCCTGATCTTCGTGCAGCTGGTGCTGGCGGCGGTCAGCGGCACGCTGCTGGTGCTTTCGCACACCGGCGCGCTCACGGTCGAATACCTGATCGTGCTGACCTTCGTGGGCGGCATCGGCGCGGCGCTGATGGGGCCGACCTGGCAGTCGATCGTGCCGGAGCTGGTGCCGCGTTCGGACCTCAAGGGCGCGGTGGCGCTGAACTCGCTGGGCATCAACATCGCGCGCTCCATCGGGCCGGCGGCTGGCGGGCTGATTCTTGCGAGCTTCGGCGCGGCGGCCACCTACGGCGTGGACGTGCTGAGCTATGTGTTCGTGATCGCCGCGCTGCTGTGGTGGAAGCGCCCGGCGCCTGCCGACGGCGGGCTGTCGGAGAACTTTCTCGGCGCCTTCCGCGCCGGCCTGCGCTACACGCGGGCCAGCAAGGAGCTGCACGTGGTGCTGCTGCGCGCGGCGGTGTTCTTCCTGTTCGCCAGTTCGGTGTGGGCGCTGCTGCCGCTGGTGGCGCGCCAGATGCTCGGCGGCAGCGCCGGCTTCTACGGCGTGCTGCTCGGCGCCGTGGGGGCGGGCGCCATCGGCGGCGCGCTGGTGATGCCGCGCCTGCGTGCCCGGCTCGACGCCGACGGCATGCTGCTGCTGGCCGCGCTGCTCACGGCCGCCGTGATGGGCAGCCTGGTCTTCGCGCCGCCGAAGTGGCTGGCGGTGCTGCTGCTGTTGCTGCTGGGCCTGGGCTGGATCATTGCGCTGACCACGCTCAACGGCGTGGCCCAGTCGATCCTGCCCAACTGGGTGCGCGGACGCGGGCTGGCCGTGTACCTCACGGTGTTCAACGGCGCGATGGCGGCCGGCAGCCTGGGCTGGGGCCTGGTGGCGCAGCAGGTCGGCGTGCCGGCCACGCTGGTGGCGGGGGCCGTGGGGCTGGTGGTGGTCGGGCTGGTGTTCCACCGCGTGCGGCTGCCCTCCGGCGAGGCCGACCTGCAGGCGTCGAACCACTGGCCCGAGCCTTTGCTCGCCGAGCCGGTGGCGCACGACCGCGGGCCGGTGATGATCCAGATCGAATACCGCATCCGCAAGGACGACCGTCCGGCCTTCCTGCAGGCGATGAAGCGCCTGTCTCTCGAACGCCGCCGCGACGGCGCCTACGCCTGGGGCCTGCACGAGCACACGGCCGACGCCGAGCGGGTGATGGAGTGGTTCCTCGTCGAATCCTGGGCGGAGCACCTGCGCCAGCACCACCGGGTGTCGCAGGCCGACGCCGACCTGCAGGGCGAGGCGCTGCGCTTTCACATCGGGCCGGGGAAGCCCGAGGTGCATCACTTCCTGGCGCTGTAGCGCGGGCGGCTTGGGCCCGCGGTCGTCAGGGACAGTGCCGGTGGCGATAATCCCCGGATGCGAATCCGCTTTACCAAGATGCAGGGAGCCGGCAACGATTTCGTCGTGCTGGACGAAACGCGCGGCACGCTGGGCCTCAGCGCCGCGCAATACCGCTTTCTGGCCGACCGCCACTTCGGCGTCGGCGCCGACCAGATCCTCACGGTGCGGCCTTCGCCGGCCGAGGGGGTCGACTTCCAATATGTCATTCACAACGCCGACGGCGGCGAAGTGGAGCAGTGCGGCAACGGCGCGCGCTGCTTCATGCGCTTCGTCAGCGAACACAAGCTGACCGAAAAAGACACCGTGCGCGTGCAGACGCTGGCCGGCGTCATCGAGCCGCGCATGGGCGCCGACGGCCGCGTGACGGTCGACATGGGCGCCCCGGTCTTCGACACCGCGCGCGTGCCGTTCGACACGGCCGGGCTCGACCCGCAACCCGACGGCGGCTGGCAAACCTGGCACCTCGCGCTCGGCACGCACGCCGACAGCGCCATCGTCGCGCTGGCGGTGCTGTCGATGGGCAACCCGCACGCGGTGCAGGTGGTCGACAACGTCGACACCGCGCCCGTGGCCGAGCAGGGCCCGAAGATCGAGCACCACCCGCGCTTTCCGCAGCGGGTGAACGCGGGCTTCATGCAGGTGGTCGACCGCGCGCACATCAAACTGCGGGTGTTCGAGCGCGGCGCCGGCGAAACGCTGGCCTGCGGCACCGGCGCCTGCGCGGCGGTGGTGGCGGGCATTCGCCTGGGGCTGCTGGACCGCCGGGTCGACGTGCAGACGCACGGCGGCATTCTCACCATCGAATGGCAGGGCGAAGGCCAGCCGGTGCTCATGACGGGGCCGGCCACCACGGTGTTCGAGGGCGACATCGAGGTGCCGGAGCTGCCATGACGACCAACTTCACGAACATCAACGACGCCAACGCCATGAACCCGATCACCGAAGACGACATCGCCAACTACCTGGCGAACACGCCGGACTTCTTCGAGCGCCATGCCCAGCTGCTGGCGCAGGTGCAGCTCACCAGCCCGCACGGCAACCGCGCCGTGAGCCTGCAGGAGCGCCAGGCCGAGATGCTGCGCGAAAAGATCAAGGCGCTGGAGCATCGCCTGATGGACATGGTGCGCCACGGCACCGAGAACGTCGTCATCGCCGACCGCCTGCAGCGCTGGACCAGCGGCCTGCTGACCACGCGCGACCCGCGCAGCCTGCCGTACCGCATCGCGGTCGACCTGCAGTCGCTGTTCCTGGTGCCGCAGACGGCCATCAAGGTGTGGGACTGCAGCAGCGAATACCTCAACGAGGCCTATGCCCAGTGGGTGAGCGACGACGTGAAGGCGCTGGCCACCTCGCTGACCTCGCCGTACTGCGGGCTCAATTCGGGCTTCGAGGCGGCGAACTGGCTGCCGGAGCCGCAGTCGGCCATGTCGATCGCGCTGATTCCGCTGCGCGCAGACGCCGAGTCGCCGGCCTTCGGGATGCTGGTGCTGGCGTCGCCCGACGCGCAGCGCTTCAACTCCGAAATGGGCACCGACTTCCTCGAGCGCATCGCCGAGCTGGCGTCGGGCGGGCTGTCGCGGCTGCGTCCTTGAGCCGCCCGCGCTGGTTGCGGCGGCCCTGGCAGGTCCTGCTGTTCGGCGGGCTGCTGGCCGGGACGCTGGTGTACGCGGCCATCGGCGCGTTCATCTGGCGGCAGGCCGAAGCGCTGCTGGCCAACCCGCCGCAGCGCGCGGCCGACGCCGCCCTGGTGCTCGGCAGCCGCGCCTACCTGGACGGCAAGCCGCACCCCTGCCTCTCGGGGCGGGTCGACACCGCGGTGGCGATGGCCAGGACCGGCCTCGTGAAGCAGCTCGCCTTCTCGGGCGGCGTGGATTCCGAAGACGGCCGCACGGAGGCCATCGCGATGCAGGAGCGCGCCGTGGCCGCGGGCTACGCCGGGCCGGTGCTGCTGGAGCCCGCTTCCACCTCCACGCGCCTGAATCTTTCGCTGTCGCGCCCGCTGCTGGAGGCGGCCGGCGTGCGCAGCGTGGTCATCGTGTCGGAACCGTTCCACATGTGGCGCGTCGAGCGCCTGGTGAAGATGAGCGGTTTCGACCGCATCTTCGACGTGCAGTACGCGGCGGCGCCCACGTCATGCTGGAACGCGCTGGGGCCGTTTTCGAAGGGCGCGTTGCGCGAGCCGGCGGCCATCGTGAACAATGTCTTCCGTGGCTTCCTCTTCTGAGCCCTCCGGGCCCGCGACGCCGGCCGTTTCCGCAGATTCCGGCTGGGTCGAAAAATACCTCGAGCATGTGCGCGTCGAGCGCCGGCTCGCGGCTCGCACGGTCGAGCTGTACGCCTTCCACCTGAAGTCGCTGACCGACCACGCTGCCGAGGCGAAGCTTCCGCTGGACCGCGTGCAGACCGCCCACATCCGCCGCTGGATGGCGCAGCTGCACGGCGCGGGGCGCGAGCCGCGCGGCATTGCGCTGGTGCTGTCTTGCTGGCGCAGCTTCTACCGCTGGCTCGGCCATGAAGGGCTGGTCGGCTTCAACCCGGTGCAGGACGTGCATGCGCCCAAGGCCGGCAAGCCCTTGCCCAAGGCCCTGGGCGTGGACGACGCGGTGCGCCTGGCCGAGCTGTACGACCCCGAGGCCGACCCCTGGACCGAGGCGCGCGACAGCGCCATCGTCGAAATGCTCTACGGCTGCGGCCTGCGCGTGAGCGAGCTCACGGGGCTCGACGCGCAGGCGAGCAGCACGGCGCGCGGCTGGGTCGACCTGGACGCGGGCGACGCCAACGTGCTCGGCAAGGGCAGCAAGCGCCGCATCGTGCCGATGGGCAGCAAGGCGGCGGAGGCGGTGCGCGACTGGCTCACGGTGCGCGGCGACTGCGCCGCGCTGGCCACCTCGCACCTGCGCGACCCGCAGGCCGCCGCCGCGCTCTTCATCAGCGCCAAGGGCGTGCGGATGTCGTCGCAGGCGGTGTGGAAGCTGCTGCGCGAACGCAGCCTCAAGGCCGGCCTCGCGGCGCCGGTGCATCCGCACATGCTGCGGCATTCCTTCGCCAGCCACGTGCTGCAGTCGAGCAGCGACCTGCGCGCGGTGCAGGAGCTGCTCGGCCACGCCAACATCTCGACCACGCAGGTCTACACGCGGCTGGATTTCCAGCATCTGGCCAAGGCCTACGACGCCGCGCATCCGCGCGCCAAGGCCAGGCCGGAGAACGACAAGTAAGCAACAACAACCAATGAAAACCCTTCGCCTCAAACCCGGCAAAGAGCGCTCGATGCAGCGCCGCCACCCCTGGGTCTTCGAATCCGCCATCGCGCGCGGCGGTGCCGATTCCGGCGAGACGGTGCGCGTCGAGTCGCACGACGGCGCCTTCCTGGCGTGGGCCGCGTTCAGCCCGGTCTCGAAGATCCGCGCGCGGGCCTGGAGCTTCGTCGAGACGCAGCGCATCGACGCCGCCTTCCTCGCGTCGGTGTGCGCCCGCGCCGTGGCCGCGCGCGGCCTGTTCGACCTGCAGAGCGACGGCGTGCGGCTGGTGCACGGCGAGGCCGACGGCCTGCCGGGGCTGATCGTCGACCGCTACGGCGACACGCTGGTGGCGCAGTTTCTGTCGGCCGGCGTGGAGCGCTGGAAAGACGTGCTGGCCGACGCGCTGCTCAAGGCCACGGGCCTCGCCAAGCTCTACGAGCGCTCCGACGCCAGCGGCCGCGAGCGCGAAGGCCTGAAGCCGGTCACCGGCTGGCTGCGCGGCGACGGGCCGACCGAGATCGTCATTCGCGAGCACGGCTGGCAGCTGTCGCTCGACATCGCGACCGGCCACAAGACCGGCTTCTACCTCGACCAGCGCGACAGCCGCCAGCGTTTTGCCGAGCTGGCGCAGCACCGGCGCTTCCGGCGCGTGCTGAACTGCTTCTGCTACACGGGCGGCTTCACCGTCGCGGCGCTCTCGGGCCTGAAGGCCGCGAATGCGCTGCAGGGCGCGCAGCTGGTGTCGGTCGATTCGTCGCTGCCGGCGCTGGAGCGCGCGCGCGGCCACCTGGCGCTGAACGGCTTCGAGGGGCAGGGCATCGAGACCGAATTCCTCGACGCCAACGTGAACACGGTGCTGCGCGAGTTCATCGACCAGGGGCGCACCTTCGACGCCATCGTGCTCGACCCGCCCAAGTTCGCGCCCACTGCGGCGCATGCCGAACGCGCGGCGCGGGCCTACAAGGACATCAACCGGCTCGCGCTCAAGCTGCTGGAGCCGGGCGGCGTGCTGCTCACGTTCTCCTGCTCGGGCGGCATCAGCGCCGACCTGTTCCACAAGATCGTGGCCTCGGCCGGGATCGACGCGGGCGTGGACGGCTACATCGCCGAGCGGCTGGGCGCGGCGCCCGACCATCCGATGACCATCGAGTTCCCGGAAGGGGAGTACCTGAAGGGCCTGGTGGTGGTCCGCAAGCCGGCTTGACCCTGCCGGCAACGCAACTCAGTGGCATTGGCTAAACTGCCGGCCAAGTCTTTTTTCGCCCCTTTTCCTGTTTTCCGCTTCCGGAGCACTCCCCACATGGCCCTCATTCCCGCGACCATCCTCACCGGCTTTCTCGGCTCTGGCAAAACCACGCTGCTCAAGCGCATCCTGACCGAGGCCCACGGCCAGAAGATCGCGGTCATCGAGAACGAGTTCGGCGAAGAGAACATCGACAGCGACATCCTGGTGACCGAGTCGAAGGAGCAGATCGTGCAGATGAGCAACGGCTGCGTCTGCTGCACCATCCGCGAAGACCTGCGCGAGGCGCTGCAGCTGCTGGCCGCCAAGAAGCGCCAGGGCCTGCTGGACTTCGACCGCGTGGTGATCGAGACCACCGGCCTGGCCGATCCCGGCCCGGTGGCGCAGACCTTCTTCATGGACGACGAGATCGCCGAGAGCTACCTGCTCGACTCGATCCTGACGCTGGTCGACGCCAAGCATGCGCCGCAGCAGCTCAACGACCGCCAGGAAGCGCGCCGCCAGGTGGGCTTTGCCGACCAGATCTTCATCAGCAAGAGCGAGCTGGTGTCGGCCGAGGAGACCGAGGCGCTCATCCACCGCCTCAAGCACATGAACCCGCGCGCGCCGCAGCAGAAGGCGCACTTCGGCGACGTGCCGCTGAAGGACATCTTCGACCTGCGCGGCTTCAACCTGAACGCCAAGCTCGACATCGACCCCGACTTCCTCAAGGAAGACGACCACGACCATCACGACCATGACCACGCGCATGGCGAGCACTGCGACCATCCCTCGCACAAGCACGAAGGCGGGCACGGCCACCATCACCACACGGACGACGACGTGAAGAGCTTCGTCTACAAGGCCGACCGTGCGTTCGACCCGGCCAAGCTGGAAGACTTCCTGGGCGCCATCGTCAACATCTACGGCCCTCGCATGCTGCGCTACAAGGGCGTGCTGAACATGAAGGGCACCGAGCGCAAGGTGATCTTCCAGGGCGTGCATCAGCTCATGGGCAGCGACCTGGGCCCCGAGTGGGGCAAGGACGAGGCGCGCCAGAGCCGCATGGTGTTCATCGGCATCGAGCTGCCGCGCGAGATTCTGGAGCAGGGCCTGGAGCAGTGCCTGGTCTGAAGCCCTGACTTGCTCCTTCCCCCGCTGGGGGAAGGAGACATACCCTGCTACTTGCCCAGCCCGCCCAGCGGCTTGCCGTTGACCTTCAGGTTGCCGTCGCTGAACTCGACCTGGGCGGTCACGTCGTCGCCGTCGCGCTTCACGAAGCCGCTCTGCTCGCCCTGGGTGACCAGCAGCGCCACGGTTTCGGGCGGGGGCGTCTGGCCGCTCTCGGCGCCGGTTGCGGCCAGTTTCTCGATCCACTGCATCGGCAGGCGCGCATTGGCCTTGAGCACGCCGCGCTTGAGCAGGAGCGCGGTGCCGGGCAGCTGCAGGTCCTCGTCGGTCACGCCGGCCATGCTGGCGGTGTAGCCGAGTTCGCCGCGCTTGCCGTCGATTTCGACCAGCACCTTGTCGATGCCGGCTTCGGGGCCGTACTTGGCCATGGCCTTGAGGTCCGGCGAGAGCTGTTCCACCAGCGCGCTCATGGCGGCCTGTGAAGCCTTGCTGCCGCCCTTGCCGCAGCCGTTGGCGGCGCTCGACTGCATCCAGGCGTCGGCCAGCTTCTTGTAGCCGGCGGCATGGATGCGGCGCGCGCTGCTGGTCAGCTCGAACCTGTCGATCCTGGTGGCGCCGATCTTGCCGGCGCCCTTGAGGGTGCCTTCGGACGCGTAGAGCCCGTCCTTGATGCTCGCGCCGCCCACCAGGTCGATGCCCTGCAGCAGCACGGTCGGCAGCGGCTTGCGCGGCGTGGTGTCGTCGCCGTCGCCGGCGCCCAGGCCCTTGGGCGCGGCGAATTCGAGCGTGTCGAGGCGGCCCTCGGTCTTGCCGGTGGCCAGGAACCAGCCGGCGCTGCTGTCCATGTCGGCCTTGGCCGTGAGCTTGCCCATCTTCATGGTCAGGCCGCTGCGGGTGTCGTTGAAGTCGAAGCCGGGCATCGTCAGGTCGTAGCGCACCTGGGTGCGCGCGGCGTTCACGTCCATGCGCAGCTGCGCGCCCTGCCATGCCATCTGGCCCTTGCCGTCTTCGGCGAGCCTGGCGGGCGCCACGTTCAGGTCGCTGGTGAAGGCGCCGCTGAAGGCGACCTTGGTGCGGGCCGTGAGCGGCTTGGCCTCGCCGAACAGCTTCTTCGCGTCGGCCTGGGTCTTGGCGTCGAGCACCAGTTCGCTGTCGATGGTGGCCGCGGCAAGCGTGCCGCCGGCCAGCGGGCCGTGGTGGATGGTGTCGCGGATGGTGAAGCGCAGCGGCTTGGGCGGCGCGGCTTCGGCTTCTTCCTCCGGCTCTTCCTCGGGTTCCTCGCCGGCGGCGGGTTTCTGCGCGGCGGCGGCCGCTGCGGCGTCGGGCGCGCAGCCGATTTCGAGGGTCACGGTGCTCACGGCACCGAGGAAGCCGCGCTCGTAGCTGCGCTCGACCACCCGCACCAGCGCGGTCTGCTTCGGAAGTTCTTCGAATGCGGTGTCGTAACGCGACTTGACCTGCGAACCGGCCCACCAGGTGCTGCCACCGTAGGCGACCGCGATGGCTGCGGCCAGGACGCCCAATACTGCTGCTTTTTTGCTCAAGACTTGCTTTCTTTTGTCGAATGATCGGATGGCCCGCGCCGCCAAAAGGGCAATGGCCGGCCAGCGCCACCCCCTCCAGCGGCGCCGCGCGATGCTAATGGACGCGACCGGCAGCCGGACACATCGCCCGCGCTTTCGAGTTCTCTATACAATCGCGCGCCTGTTCCGGCAGCCACACCCCGTCCCAGCGGACGGGATGTGGCATCCGGCACGGGGCGCCGCACGTTTCTGGTGGGCTTTCGGGGGTATAACCCCGGGGTTCGCCGTTGGCGGGCACCCCGACAACGTGGAGCCGGCGCGGCCTGAAAGCCGCAATCGGTTCCCATGGGAGGAGACACCCAGTGAAAGCGCGTTCCAGTTCGACCAAGGAGCCAGTCACCGTGAAGAAACCCGCCGCCAAGGCCACGCCAGCAACCAAGCCCGCCGCAAAGAAGGTGGCGGCTGCGAAGCAGGCTGCACCTGCGGCAAAAAAGGTTTCCGCCGCAGTGCCGGACCCCACGGCGAAAGAGAAAAGCGCGCCGACCAAAAAGACCGCGGCAGCACCGGCCAAAGCCGTGACCGCTGCCAAGAAATCCGCCAAGCCTGCAACTGCCGCGACCAAGAGCGCAGGCGCGGGTACCTCGTCATCCAAACCCGTCGGCCGCCCTGCTGCCGTTCCTTCTGCTTCCCCGATCCCCATGAAAAAAACGGCTGCCGCCTCCACTTCCGCCCCGGCGACACCCTCGATTCCCGCCCAAACCGCCACGCCCGCTCCCGCTGCGCGTGGTGGCCGCGTGTCCCGGCTGTCGCAATTGACCGTTCCCTCGATGCCGCAATCGGTGGCATCGACCGCCGCCAAGTCCAGCTTCTCGCAGGCGCCCTCCACCGCGCTGGTGCCGCCGCCGCCCCTGGCCGTGAAGAAGGACCCGAAGCTGGTCAACAACTGGAAGACCAAGTCCGTCAACGAGCTGAGCGACGCCGAAGTCATCGCCATGCCCGACGACGAGTACATGAACGAAAAGCAGATGGCGTTCTTCCGCCTGAAGCTCGAAGAACTCAAGCGCGGCATCCTCGAGAACGCCGGCGAGACCACCGAGCACCTGCGTGAGGACACCGTGGTCGTGCCCGACCCGGCCGACCGCGCCACCATCGAGGAAGAACACGCCCTCGAACTGCGCACCCGCGACCGCGAGCGCAAGTTGCTCAAGAAGATCGAGCAGTCGATCCAGCGCATCGACGCCGGCGACTACGGCTACTGCGACGAAACCGGCGAACCCATCGGCGTCGGCCGCCTGCTCGCCCGCCCGACGGCTACGCTGTCGCTCGAAGCGCAGCAGCGCCGGGAACTCAAGCAGAAGATGTTCGGGGATTGATCGGGAACAAGGTCGCAAGAACCCCCCGTCCGCAAGCTTTCGTCGAATGGCAAAGGAAGAGTCGGGCCGCCTTTTTTCGAAGGTGGCCAAGTTTGTCCGCAATCCGCTGAAGGATTGGTCGGAACTGGACGAGCCCGCCCAGTCGGACTCTTCGTTGCCCGAGCAGGCCTACAACAGGGAAATGCTCAAGGAGATGATCGAACGGCGCCAGCGCAACGACTTCGTGCGCCGCCGCGAGTTCGACATGCTGCGCAAGCTGCGCCAGCGCGAGGCTGCAGCCCACGCCTTCGACCCGACCGTCACGCCGTCGTCGTTCAATCTCAACAGCTCTTCGGAAAAGCTCGAAGGCCGCGCGCTCACGCTCAAGAAGATCGACGAGATCGAGCAGCAGATGTCGCAGCAGTGGTGGAAGGGGCGCGGCCCGAACGGCGAGCCGCTGGTCAACCAGCCGCCCGATGCCGGCGCCGAGACCCTGCCGCCCGTCGGTTCCGACGCGCCCGATACGCAGACCGACCGGCCCGACAGCGGTGGCGCGCCCGTCGCGGCGGCGCCGGCCGGGGAGGCGCCGGCGATGGCCGCGGGCGCGGCGCCAGCGCCCCTGTCGCGGCTGGCGCACGACGGCGCGCTCGAAGAGGCCGTCATCCGCTTCGCGCATGGCGACGACACCGGCGCCGAAGCCATCCTGCTGCAGGCCCTGGCCTCCGAGAGCGCCCCCGCCACGGAAGCCGAGGGCAGCCCCGCCGCCGAGCGTGACGACAGCCGCTGGCGTGCCCTGTTCGACCTGTACCGCGCAACCGGCGATGCCGCCAAGTTCGCCGCCGCCCGCATGCGCTATGCGCATCGCATGCGGCGCATGGGGCCCGACTGGGTTTCGTTCGAAGAACTGGCCCGCAGCGTCAAGGCCGTGGCCGCCAGCGAAGAGGCAGGCGCCGTCTCCGAAGCCACCGCGCACGCCGACTGGGTGTCGCCCACGCACCTGGGGCGCGAAGGCCTGGTGGAGCTCACGCGCGCACTCTCGAAGGCCGGCTCGGTCTGGACGCTCGACTGGCGCGCCCTGAACACCATCGGCGCCGATGCCGCCGCGCCGCTGCGGGTGCTGTTCACCCACTGGGCCGATTCGCCGGTGCAACTGCGCTTCATGGGCTCCGCCCAGTTGCTGGCGGTGCTGTCCGAGGCCGCGCCCAACAACGACCGCAGCACCGAAGACGTCTGGTGGCAACTGCACCTCGCGGCGCTGCGCATGATGCACCTGCCCGACGACTTCGAGCTGGTGGCGCTCAACTACTGCATCACCTACGAGGTGTCGCCGCCCTCCTGGCAGGACCCGCGCGGCGAATGCGCCTCGCTGGCCGCGCCGCCGGCGAGCCGCCCCAGCTCGGTGTGGTCGCTGCTGTCGGTCGGTGGCGATTCCGAGAGCTTTCCGTCCACCGACAGCGGTTTCGCCGCGCTGGCGGGCGACCTGCGCGGCGAGTCCCTGTCGAGCTGGGAGCGGCTCGACAACGACCTGCGCCACACCTCGGCGCCCGTCATTTCCTGTGCCGCGCTGCTGCGCATGGACCTGGCCGCCGCCGGCGCGCTGCTGAGCTGGGTGCGCACGCGCGACGCCAACGGCGAGCGCGTGCAGTTCGTCGATGCGCACCGGCTCATCGCCGCGCTGTTCACGCTGGTAGGCATTACCGATCACGCCACGGTCGCGGTTAGGAAAAACTAAGGCGCCGGGCGGCCTTGCCGCGGGTTGCATTGCCTCTTGCCATCCCCAGATGGCTTCGATGGAACAGTTTCACGGCACCACCATCGTGAGCGTGCGCCGCAAGACCCCCCAAGGCGACCAGGTCGCCATCGGCGGGGACGGGCAGGTCACTCTCGGCAATATCGTCATCAAGGGCACGGCGCGAAAGGTGCGCCGGCTTTATCACGGCAAGGTGCTGGCGGGCTTTGCCGGCGCCACCGCCGACGCCTTCACGCTCTTCGAGCGCTTCGAGGCCAAGCTCGAAAAGCACCAGGGCCACCTGACCCGCGCGGCCGTCGAGCTCACCAAGGACTGGCGCACCGACCGCGTGCTGCGCAAGCTCGAGGCCATGCTGGCCGTGGCCGACGCCACCACCTCCCTCATCATCACCGGCAACGGCGACGTGCTGGAGCCCGAAGACGGCGTGATCGCCATCGGTTCCGGCGGCGCCTATGCCCAGTCGGCGGCCAAGGCGCTGATCGAGAACACCGAACTCTCTGCCGAGCAGATCGTGCGCAAATCGCTGGGGATCGCCGGAGAAATCTGCATTTACACGAACATGAACCACACCGTGGAAGCGCTCTGACCATGTCCATGACCCCCCAGGAAATCGTCTCCGAGCTAGACAACCACATCGTCGGCCAGCCGGCCGCCAAGCGCGCCGTGGCCATCGCCCTGCGCAACCGTTGGCGCCGCCAGCAGGTCGACGACAAGCTGCGCCACGAGATCACGCCCAAGAACATCCTCATGATCGGCCCCACGGGCGTGGGCAAGACCGAGATCGCGCGCCGCCTTGCACGGCTGGCCGATGCGCCCTTCATCAAGGTCGAGGCCACCAAGTTCACCGAGGTGGGCTACGTGGGCAAGGACGTCGATTCCATCATCCGCGACCTCGCCGAGATCGCCGTCAAGCAGACGCGCGAATCCGAGAGCGCCAAGGTGCGCGTGCGTGCCGAGGATGCCGCCGAAGAGCGCATCCTCGACGTGCTGCTGCCCCCGGCGCGCGGCGCCGACGGCACGACCCCGGCGCTCGACGCTCCCAATCCCACGCGCCAGGCCTTCCGCAAGAAGCTGCGCGAGCACCAGCTCGACGACAAGGAGATCGAGCTCGACCTCGCCGAGACGCGCACGCCGCTGGAAATCATGGGCCCGGCCGGCATGGAGGAAATGACCGAGCAGCTGCGCGGCATGTTCGGCCAGCTGGGGCAGGGCAAGCGCAAGACCCGCAAGCTCAAGATCGGCGAGGCGATGCGCCTGCTGATCGACGAAGAAGCCGCCAAGCTGGTCAACGAGGACGAGATCCGCACGCAGGCGATCGCCAATGCGGAGCAGAACGGGATCGTCTTCATCGACGAGATCGACAAGGTCGCCACGCGCAGCGAAGCGCAGGGCTCCGACGTGTCGCGCCAGGGCGTGCAGCGCGACCTGCTGCCGCTGGTGGAGGGCACGGCCGTCACCACCAAGTACGGCGTGGTGCGCACCGACCACATGCTGTTCATCGCGAGCGGCGCGTTCCACCTGAGCAAGCCGAGCGACCTGATCCCGGAGCTGCAGGGTCGCTTTCCCATTCGCGTCGAGCTGCAGTCGCTCTCGGTGTCGGACTTCGAGAGCATCCTCACGCAGACCCGCGCGTCGCTCGTGAAGCAGTACCAGGCGCTGCTCGCCACCGAAGGCGTGACGCTCGACTTCACCCCCGAGGGCGTGAACCGGCTGGCCACCATCGCCTTCGAGGTGAACGAGCGCACCGAGAACATCGGCGCACGCCGCCTGTCGACGGTGATGGAGCGCCTGCTGGATGAGGTAAGCTTCGACGCGACCCGCCTCGAAGGCCAGTCGATCCGCATCGATGCCGCCTATGTCGACCAGCGCCTCGCGGCACTAAGTCACGACGAAGATCTTTCGCGCTTCATCCTCTGAAGCCGCCCTTTGGTTCCCCCTGTAACGGGGGAATCCTTCACGCATCACTTTCACTGCGTGGGCTAAGTACTTAATTCTCAACGAAATTCACCGATTTCACGGATTTGGAATCGGTGCTAAGTCGTTGATTCCATTACAAAAAATACCCCCAACGGCCAGTTGCGTCCGAAGTGTTTCCTGCTACAGTGCAAAAAAGTGCAGTTAAGTGGGAAAAAGTGCGGGTAGTGCCCCCTTCGGGTGCCGCAGCACTCCCAACACAGGGGTTTCGTGGTCGTGTTTCAAGGCGCTTCATCGCTCAGTCTGGATGCCAAGGGGCGGCTCTCCGTGCCGACCCGGCATCGTGACGTCCTGAGCGCCACGGCAGGCGGCCAGCTCACGATCACCAAGCATCCGCACGGATGCCTGATGGTGTTCCCCCGTCCCGAATGGGAAAAATTCCGCGAGCGCATTGCCGCGCTGCCGATGTCGGCGCAGTGGTGGAAGCGTGTCTTCCTGGGCAACGCCATGGACGTCGAGATGGACGGCACCGGCCGCATCCTGGTGTCGCCCGAGCTGCGCGCGGCCACCGGCATCACGCGCGAGACGCTGCTGTTGGGCATGGGCAACCACTTCGAACTCTGGGACAAGGCCACGTACGAGGCCAAGGAGGCCGAGGCCACCCAGGGCGAGATGCCGGATGTGTTTCAGGACTTCGCGTTCTGAGGATTCACGTGACTACCCCATGGACCCATACGACCGTCTTGCTGAACGAAGCGGTGGAAGCCCTTCTTTCCGGCAGCACGGCGGCAACCGGCACCTACGTGGACGCCACCTTCGGGCGGGGAGGGCATGCGCGTGCAATCCTCTCCAGGCTGGCGCCGGAAGGCAGGCTGATCGCATTCGACAAGGATGCGGAAGCAGTGGCCGAAGCAGCGCGCATCTCCGATGCGCGTTTTTCTATCCGCCACCAGGGATTCCGCTCGCTGGGCGAACTGCCCGACGCGAGCGTCGACGGCTTGCTGATGGACCTGGGCGTGAGCTCGCCCCAGATCGACAACCCGGTGCGAGGTTTCAGTTTTCGTTTCGACGGCCCGCTCGACATGCGCATGGACACCACGCGCGGCGAGAGCGTGGCCGAATGGCTGGCAACGGCCGAACTCCAGCAGATTGCAGAGGTGATCCGTGACTATGGCGAAGAACGGTTTGCTGTTCAGATTGCAAAGGCGATTGTTGCTCGCCGACAAGAACGGGGCCCAATTTCAACCACCACCGAACTGGCCGAGCTCGTGGCTGGCACGGTCAAAACCCGCGAGCAGGGCCAGAACCCTGCAACGCGCACATTTCAGGCTTTTCGGATTTTCATCAACGCCGAGCTTGAAGAGCTGCAACAGGCGCTAGAAGCGAGCCTTTCCGTGCTGAAGCCCGGCGGCCGGCTGGCGGTGATCAGCTTCCACTCGCTGGAAGACCGCATCGTCAAGCAGTTCATCGCCAAGCACTCGAAGGAGGTCTACGACCGCCGCGCGCCCTTCGCCGCCCCCAAGGTGATGAAGCTGAACGCGCTCGAGCGCATCAAGCCGTCCCAGGCCGAGGTGAGCGGCAACCCGCGCTCGCGCAGCGCCATCCTGCGCGTGGCTGAACGCACGGAGGCCGCATGAGCGCCGCCCGGCCGCCCGAAGGCGCTCGCCCCCTCGCTCGCGAGGGGGAAGGCGCAGCCACGCAGTGGCGCAGCCTGGGGGAGCTTCTTTAATCATGGCCCGTATCAACCTGCTGCTGCTGCTGGCCGTCATTGCCACGGCGCTGTACCTCGTTCACACGCAGTACCAGTCGCGTCAGCTCTACACCGAGCTCGACCGCGTGCAGCAGGAAGCCCGCCGCCTGGAGCTGGACCGCGATCGCCTGCAGGTCGAGAAGCGCGCACAGGCCACGCCGCTGCGCGTCGAGAAGCTTGCCAAGGAGCAGTTGCAGATGCGCACCACCTCCCCGGCCATCACGCAGTACGTGCGGCCCGACGGCTCGGTGATCCCGGCCGTGGCGCCGCTGCCGCCGGCCACGCCCGCGGGCGCCAAGCCGGCCGCCAAGCCCGCCACCGCAGCGAGGGCCGCACGATGACCCGGGGCAACCGCAGCGTGCGCTACACCACCAGCCCCTTGCTCGCGAGCAAGACGCCGGTGTGGCGCAGCAAGTTCATCGTGGCCGGCATCGCCTTCGGCTTCGTCATGCTGGCCGCCCGCGCCGCATACGTGCAGGTGTTCAACAACAGCTTCTTCCAGCGGCAGGGCGAGGTGCGCTTCGCGCGCACGCTCGAGATGCCGGCCAACCGCGGCCGCATCCTCGACCGCAACGGCCTCATCCTTGCGTCCAGCGTGGTGGCGCCCAGCATCTGGGCCATTCCCGAAGACATCGAGCGCGACGACCCCGAGGTGCGCGCCAAGCTCAAGCAGGTGGCCAAGCTGCTCGAGATGCCGCAGAAGGATTTCGACAAGAAGCTCGAGGACGAGGACAAGACCTTCGTCTGGGTGAAGCGCCAGGTCGACGAACCCATCGCCAAGCAGATCGCCGCGATGAACATCAAGGGCCTCTACCAGCGCAAGGAATACAAGCGCCAGTACCCCGAGGGCGAGGCCGCGGCTCACGTGGTGGGCTTCACCAACGTGGAAGACAGCGGCCAGGAAGGCATCGAGCTCGCGTTCAACAAGGAACTGGCGGGCAAGGCCGGCTCGCGCCGCGTCATCAAGGACCGCCTGGGCCGCGTGGTCGAGGGCGTGGGCGAACTGGTGCCGCCGCTCGACGGCCAGGACATCCAGCTCAGCGTCGACAGCAAGGTGCAGTTCTTCGCCTACCAGAAGCTGCGCGACGCCGTGATCGCGCGCAAGGCCAAGGCCGGCAGCGTGGTGGTGCTCGACTCCACCACCGGCGAGGTGCTGGCGCTGGCCAACTACCCGAGCTACGTGCCCGACAAGCGCCAGAACCTCACCGGCGAGCAGCTGCGCAACCGCGCGCTCACCGACACCTTCGAGCCCGGCTCGACCATGAAGCCCATCACGGTCGGCATGGCCCTGGAAGCCGGCCGCGTGAAGCCGTCGACGGTGATCGACACCGCGCCCGGGCGCTACCAGATCGGCGGCTTCACCATCAGCGACACCCACAACTACGGCGCGCTGACGGTCGAGGGCGTGATCCAGAAGTCGAGCAACGTGGGCGCGCTCAAGATCGCCCAGAAGATGACCCCGCACGAGATGTGGGACACCTACACCGCGCTCGGCTACGGCCAGAAGCCGCAGATCCAGTTCCCCGGCGCGGTGACGGGCCGCCTGCGCCCGTGGAAGACCTGGAAGCCGGTCGAGCAGGCCACCATGGCCTACGGCTACGGCCTGTCGGCTTCGCTGTTCCAGATGGCGCATTCGTACACCTCGTTCGCGCACGACGGCTCGCTCATTCCGGTCACCATCCTCAAGAACTCCGAGCCGCCGGCCGGCGTGCGGGTGTTCTCGCCGTCGAACGCGCTGGCCGTTCGCAAGATGCTGCAGATGGCCGCCGGCCCCGGCGGCACCGGCACGCGCGCGCAGACGGTGGGCTACTCGGTCGGCGGCAAGTCGGGCACCGCCCACAAGCAGGTCGGCAAGGGCTACGCCAGCAACAAATACCGTGCATGGTTCACCGGCATGGCGCCGATCGAGAAGCCGCGCATCATCGTCGCCGTGATGATCGACGAGCCCAGCGACGGCCAGTATTTCGGCGGCCTGGCAGCGGCTCCCGTGTTCAGCGAAGTCGTGCAGCAGACCCTGCGCATGATGAACGTACCGCCCGACCTGGCGGTCAAACCGCTTGTGATGACGCAGGGCGTCGACGAGAGTTTCTGAACATGCTGACCTTCACTTCCCCCCCACTGGTGGCCGCCTGGCTGAAGGAGCGTGCACCGCAGGGCGCGATGCATGCCGACAGCCGTGCCGTGGGCGCGGGCGACATCTTCGTCGCCTGGCCCGGCGCCGCCACCGACGGCCGCAAGCACGTGGCATCCGCGCTGGCGCAGGGCGCCGCGGTCTGCCTGGTCGAGCACGAGGGCGTCGAGCCCTTCGGTTTCGATGGCGATGAACGCATCGTGAGCTACCCCGGCCTCAAGGCCGCCACCGGCCCGATCGCCTCGGCCTTCTACGACAACCCCTCGGCCCTGCTCGACGTGCTGGCCGTGACCGGCACCAACGGCAAGACCTCCACCGCCTGGTGGCTGGCCGAATCGCTCTCCACGCTGCGCGCGGCGGGCGGCGTGCGCGCGATGAAGCCCGACGGCACCATGCAGCGCGACGCGCCATCGCCCTGCGCGGTGATGGGCACGCTCGGTATCGGCGTGCCGCCCGATCTGACCTACACCGGCCTGACCACGCCCGACCCGGTGATGATGCAGCGCGAGCTGCGCGCGCTGGTCGAGCGCGGCTTCGGCGCCTGCGCCATCGAGGCCTCGTCCATCGGCATCGCCGAGCGCCGGCTCGACGGCGCTCGGATCGCGGTGGCCGTGTTCACCAACTTCACGCAGGACCACCTCGACTACCACGGCAGCATGGACGCCTACTGGCAGGCCAAGGCCGAGCTGTTCCGCTGGCCGGGCCTGCGCGCGGCGGTGATCAACATCGACGACACGCACGGCGCCAGCCTGTGCGCGAACCTGATCGACGCCGGCATCGGCGCGCTCGACGTCTGGACCGTCTCGACCGGCGGCAAGCCGGCGCGCCTGGTGGCGCGCGACATCGGCTACGACGCGCAGGGCCTGCAGTTCTCGGTGGCCGAGCACGGCACCGACGCCGTCGAGCGCCTGTCGACCGGCCTGATCGGCCAGTACAACGTGGCCAACCTGCTCGGCGTGCTCGGCACCCTGCGCGCGCTGGGCCTCACGCTGGCGCAGGCCGTGGCCGCCTGCGCCAACCTCACCAGCGTGCCGGGCCGCATGGACCGCGCCGGCACCGGCGAAGGCGCGCCGCTGGCCGTGGTCGACTACGCGCACACGCCCGACGCGCTGGACAAGGCCCTGACCGGCCTGCGCCCGCTGGCAAAGCAACGCGGCGGTGCACTGTGGTGCCTGTTCGGCTGCGGCGGCGACCGCGACCCGATCAAGCGCCCGATGATGGCCGCCGTCGCCGAGCGCCAGGCCGACCGCGTGATCGTCACCAGCGACAACCCGCGCAGCGAAAAGCCCGACGCCATCATCAGCCAGGTGCTGCTCGGTTTCTCGCGCCCTGAAGGCGCGCAGGTGCAGCCGGACCGCGCCATCGCCATCGCCGACGCGATCGCGCAGGCCGCCCCGCAGGACGTGGTGCTGATCGCCGGCAAGGGCCACGAGGCGTGGCAGGAAATCGCCGGGCAGCGCATCGAGTTCTCCGACAAGGCGCATGCGCTGCAGGCGCTGGCAAAGCGAGGTGGCGCATGACCGACACCACGCCGCTCGGCATCACGCTGGCACAGGTGCAGCAATGGATTCCCGGCGCGCGCCTGGTGGGCGACGCCTCGACCGTCATCGCCCGCGTGCACACCGACACCCGCACGCTCGCGGCGGGCGACCTGTTCGTCGCGCTCAAGGGCGAGCGCTTCGACGCCAACGAATTCCTCGCCGAGGCGAAGAAGCAGGGCGCCGTCGCCGCCATCGCCCACCACGGCCTCGAGGCCGCGGGGCTGGCCGGCCTGGAGGTGCCCGACACGCTGGCGGCGCTGGGCGCGCTTGGCGCGGGCTGGCGTGCACAGTTCGACCTGCCGCTGATCGCCGTGACCGGCAGCAACGGCAAGACCACGGTCACGCAGATGATCGCGGCCATCCTGTTCGCCTTCCGGGCCGAGCGCGCGCTGGCCACGGCCGGCAACTTCAACAACGAGATCGGCGTGCCGCTCACGCTGCTGCGCCTGCGCGCGCAGCACCAGCGCGCGGTGCTCGAACTGGGCATGAACCATCCGGGCGAGATCGCGCGGCTGGCCGCCATTTCGCGCCCGACCATCGCGCTGGTCAACAACGCGCAGCGCGAACACCAGGAATTCATGGCCACCGTCGAGGCGGTGGCCATCGAGAACGCCTCGGTGTTCGCGGTGCTGCCCGACGACGGCACGGCCGTCTTTCCGCACGGCGACGCCTTCACCTCGCTGTGGACCGACATGGCGCACGCCGGCGGCTCGCGCCGCTGCATGACCTTCGGCGAATCCGAAGACGCCGACATCTCGCTCGACAGCGCCGAATGGAAGCAGGGCGCCTGGGCCGTGCGCATCCGCACGCCCATCGGCGGCTTCGACGCGCGCCTGCACATCGCGGGCCGCCACAACGTCGTCAACGCGCTCGCAGCCACGGCCTGCGCGCTCGCGGCCGGCGTGTCCACCGACATCATCGCCGCGGGCCTGAGCGCCTTCGAGCCGGTCAAGGGCCGTTCGCGCGCCAGCGAGATCGTGGTGGACGGCGGCCGCGCGGTCACGCTGGTCGACGACAGCTACAACGCCAATCCCGATTCCGTGATTGCCGCCATCGACGTGCTCGCCGCCCTGCCGGGCCCGCGCCTGCTGGTGCTCGGCGACATGGCCGAGGTGGGCGAGCGCTCGACCGAGTTCCACGCCGAGGTCGGCGACTGGGCGCGCCACCGCGGCATCGAGGCCGTCTACACCCTCGGCAGCGCCACGGCCCACACCGTCGCCGCGTTCCGGGGCGATGCCGACGGCCGCCATTTCAACGAGTTCGACGCGCTCGGCGCCGCCGTGCTCGCCCGGCTGCCGCATGTCGGCAGCGTGCTCGTCAAGGGCTCGCGCTCCATGAAGATGGAACGCGTGGTCCAGGCCATCGCGGCCCAGGCACGACAACCACAACAACAAAAGGAGGCCGGTCATGACGCATGAGCCGCGCGAAACCACATGCTGATGACCCTGGCCCAATGGCTGCAGACGCTCTCGCCCGAATTCGGGTTCCTGCGCGTTTTCCAGTACCTGACTTTCCGCGCGCTGATGGCCGCGCTGACCGCGCTGGTGGTCGGCCTGGTGGCGGGGCCGTACGTCATTCGCCGCCTGGCCGCGCTCAAGATCGGCCAGCCGGTGCGCGGCTACGGCATGGAAACGCACCTGACCAAGAGCGGCACGCCGACCATGGGCGGCGTGCTCGTGCTGTTCTCCATCGCGCTGTCGACGCTGCTGTGGTTCGACGTGTCGAACCGCTTCGTGTGGATCGTGCTGTGGGTCACGATGGGCTTCGGCGCCATCGGCTGGGTCGACGACTGGCGCAAGGTGGTGCGCAAGGACCCGGAAGGCATGCGCTCGCGCGAGAAGTATTTCTGGCAGTCGGTGGTCGGCCTGCTTGCCGGCTTCTACCTGCTGTTCAGCATTTCGGAAAGCTCCAACTGGCGCGTGCTGCAGCTGTTCTTCGCGTGGGTGCAGTCGGGCTTCGACCTCAGCTTCCCGCCCAAGATCAACCTGTTGGTGCCTTTCTTCAAGGAAGTGAGCTATCCGCTGGGCGGCATCGGCTTCGTGGTGTTGACCTACCTGGTGATCGTGGGCGCGAGCAACGCGGTGAACCTGACCGACGGCCTCGACGGCCTGGCCATCATGCCGGTGGTGATGGTCGGCTCGGCGCTGGGCGTGTTCGCCTATGTGACGGGCAGCGCGGTGTATTCCAAGTACCTGCTGTTCCCCAACATCCCGGGCTCCGGCGAACTGCTGGTGTTCTGCTCCGCCATGGCGGGCGCGGGGCTCGCGTTCCTGTGGTTCAACACGCACCCGGCGCAGGTCTTCATGGGCGACGTGGGCGCGCTGGCGCTCGGCGGCGCGCTGGGCACCATCGCGGTCATCGTGCGCCAGGAGATCGTGTTCTTCATCATGGGCGGCATCTTCGTGGTCGAGGCGATCTCGGTGATGGCGCAGGTGATGTACTTCAAGTACACCAAGAAGCGCTACGGCGAAGGCCGGCGCGTGCTGAAGATGGCGCCGCTGCACCACCACTTCGAGAAGAGCGGCTGGCGCGAGACGCAGGTCGTGGTGCGCTTCTGGATCATCACGATGCTGCTGTGCCTCGTGGGCCTTTCGACGCTGAAGCTGCGGTAACGGACACATGCGGCACCTGAAAGACCTCCACGTTCTCATCCTCGGCCTCGGCGCGTCCGGGCTGGCGATGGCGCGCTGGTGCGCGCGGCACGGCGCCGTCGTGACCGTGGCCGACACCCGCGAGGCGCCCGCCTCGCTGGCGACGCTGAAGGCGGAATGGCCGGAGGTTGCTTTCGTCGGCGGTCCGTTCACGGCCGCGCTGGTCGAAGGCACGCCGATCCGCGCGGTCTATCGCTCGCCGGGGCTGTCGCCCGCGACCATCGCGCCGGTGGCCGATGCCGCACGCGCCATGGGCCTGCCGGTCGGCGGCGAACTCGACCTGTTCGCGCGCGCGCTGCTGGACCTGCGGACGGTCGAGGTGCCGGTGGCGGAAGCCGAGCCTGAACCCGAAGCCGTGCCCGAAGCGCCCGTGGAAGCCGCCGAGCCGCAGCCTCAGGCAGAACTGCCGCTGGAAGAGCCGGCGCCCGCCGAGCCGGCAGAGGCCGTGGCGGAGCCTGTGCAGCAGCCCGAACCCGCGCCGGAGCCAGAGCCAGAGCCAGAGCCAGAGCCAGAGCCAGAGCCAGAGCCAGAGCCAGAGCCGATCGTTCCCGCGCAAGCCGAGGCCATGCCGCGCGATCCTTCGCTCAGCGTTGCCGTGCCGCAGCCGCCGGAAGCCGACGCACCCGCTGCCGCCCCTGAGGCAAGCGCAGAAGCTGTCGAAACTGCTGCCGCCGAGCTTCCCGTCGCCATCCCGGCACCGGCGCCCGCCACCGTTTCCCGCCTGCCCGCCACCGGCAAGCCCTACGTTCCCACGGCCGCCAGGGAAGCCGCGGAGTTCGTCGCCAAGATCGCCGAGCTTTCCGCCACCAACCCGGCTTCCGCCGCCGTCGAGGAAGAATCGCCGCAGCTCGAACTGGCCCCGCCGGTCGAACCCGAGGCGCCCAAGGGCTACACGCCCGCGGTGCTCGCCATCACCGGCACCAACGGCAAGACCACCGTCACCTCGCTCACCGGCCAGCTGGTCGAGCGCGCGGGCAAGACCGTGGCCGTGGCCGGCAACATCGGCCCTACGCTGCTCGACACGCTCTGGGCCCACATCGACGCCGGCACGCTGCCCGACGTGTGGGTGCTCGAGCTCTCCAGCTTCCAGCTCGACGGCGTGCAGGACTTCGAGCCGACCGCCGCCACCGTGCTCAACCTCACGCAGGACCACCTCGACTGGCACGGCGACATGCCGGCCTACGCGGCGGCCAAGGCGCGCATCTTCGGCGCGCGCGGGCTGATGATCCTCAACCGCGACGACGCCGGCGTGATGGCGATGCTGCCCGCGCCCGTCAAGGTCAAGCTGCAGCGTCCGCAGATCCGCGCGCACGTCACCTTCGGCGCCGCGATGCCGCTGCGCCCGGGCGACTACGGCATCGAGCGCGTCAACGGCATGGCCTGGCTGGTGCGCGCGCTGGAAGCCGACGAAACCCAGAAGCGCAAGCGCGGCGCCGTGGTGGAAGAAGAGATCTTCCTGCAGCGCCTGATGCCCGCCGATGCGCTGCGCATCCGCGGCCGCCACAACGCCATGAACGCGCTGGCCGCCCTCGCGCTGGCGAGCGCCGCCGGCTGCCCGCTCGGTCCCATGCTCTACGGCCTGCGCGAATACCACGGCGAGCCGCACCGCGTGGAGCCCATCGCCATCGTCGACGAGGTCGAGTACTTCGACGACAGCAAGGGCACCAACGTCGGTGCCACCGTGGCCGCGCTGGCCGGCCTGGGCGAAGAGCGACGCGTGGTCGTGATCCTCGGCGGCGAAGGCAAGGGACAGGACTTCGAGCCGCTCGCCGCGCCCGTGCGCCAGTACGCGCGCGCCGTGGTGCTCATCGGCCGCGACGCACCCATCATCGAGGCCGCGCTGGCTTCCACCGGCGTCTCGCTGATGCGCGCGGGCTCCATGGACGAAGCCGTGCAGGCCGCCGCCGCCCGCGCCAATCCGGGAGATGCAGTGCTGCTGTCACCGGCCTGTGCGAGCTTCGACATGTTCAGGGACTACGAGCACCGCGCCGATGTCTTCCGCGAGGCCGTGCAGGCCTGGGCGGACAGCCCGCGCGGACTGGGCGATTCTTCGACGACGGAGGAGCAGCTTTGAACTCTGCCGCATCGGGCGCCACGCCCAACGCACGCACCAGCCGCTTCGGAGGCTGGTTCAGGCGCGCCCGCAGCGGCATCGACGCGCTGCCGGTGCACCTGCCCGTGCGGCTGGGCGGCGCCGGCATCGCACAGACCAAGGCCACGCCCATGCGCGTGCTGGGCTTCGACCAGGCGCTGGTCTGGGTCACGGTCGCGCTGCTGACCTGGGGCCTGATCATGGTGTATTCGGCCTCCATCGCGCTGCCCGACAACCCGCGCTTCGCGCGCGCCGGCTACAGCGCTTCCTACTTCCTCACGCGGCACGCGGCCTCGGTGGTGTTCGCGTTCGTCGCCGCGCTGCTGACCTTCCAGATCCCGATGAAGACCTGGGAGCGCGCCGCGCCCTGGCTCTTCGTCGCGTCGCTGCTGCTGCTGGTGGCCGTGCTCATTCCGCATATCGGCATCAACGTGAACGGCGCGCGCCGCTGGCTGCCGATGGGCTTCATGCGCTTCCAGCCCTCGGAGCTGGCCAAGCTCGCGATGGTGCTCTACGCCGCCAGCTACATGGTGCGCAAGATGGAGATCAAGGAGCGCTTCTTCCGCGCCGTGCTGCCGATGGGCATCGCGGTGGTGGTGGTCGGCATGCTGGTGATGGCCGAGCCCGACATGGGCGCGTTCATGGTGATCGCGGTGATCGCCATGGGCATCCTGTTCCTGGGCGGCGTGAACGCGCGCATGTTCTTCGTGATTGCCGCGCTGGTGGTGGTGGCCTTCGGCACCATCGTCGCGACCAGCCCGTGGCGCCGCGAGCGCATCTTTGCGTACCTCGACCCGTGGAGCGAAGAGCATGCGCTGGGCAAGGGCTACCAGCTGTCGCACTCGCTGATCGCCATCGGGCGCGGCGAAATTTTCGGCGTGGGCCTGGGCGGCAGCGTCGAGAAGCTGCACTGGCTGCCCGAGGCGCACACCGACTTCCTGCTCGCCGTGATCGGCGAGGAGTTCGGCCTGATCGGCGTGCTGCTGATCATCGGCCTGTTCCTCTGGCTCACGCGCCGCATCATGCACATCGGCCGCCAGGCGATCGCCCTGGACCGCGTGTTCTCCGGCCTCGTGGCGCAGGGCGTGGGCGTGTGGCTCGGCTTCCAGGCGTTCATCAACATGGGCGTGAACCTGGGCGCGCTGCCGACCAAGGGCCTGACCCTGCCGCTGATGAGCTTCGGCGGCTCGGCCATCCTGATGAACCTCGTGGCGCTGGCCGTGGTGCTGCGCATCGATTATGAAAACCGCGTGCTGATGCGAGGAGGCCGCGTATGACGCGCACTGCCTTGGTCATGGCAGGCGGCACCGGCGGCCACATCTTCCCCGGACTCGCGGTGGCCGAGGCCCTGCGCGAGCGCGGCTGGCAGGTGCACTGGCTGGGCGCGCCCGGCAGCATGGAAGAAAAACTCGTGCCGCCGCGCGGCTTCGCCTTCGAGCCGGTGCAGTTCGGCGGCGTGCGCGGCAAGGGTCCGCTCACGCTGTTCCTGCTGCCGCTGAATCTGCTGCGCGCCTTCTGGCAGAGCCTGGGCGTGGTGCGCCGCGTGAAGCCCGACGTGCTGGTGGGCCTGGGCGGCTACATCACTTTCCCCGGCGGAATGATGGGCGTGCTGATGGGCAAGCCGCTGGTGCTGCACGAGCAGAACTCGGTCGCCGGCCTCGCCAACAAGGTGCTGGCGGGCGTGGCCGACCGCGTGTTCACCGCCTTCCCCAATGTGCTGAAGAAGGCGCAATGGGTGGGCAATCCGCTGCGCGAGGCATTCACCTCCAAGGCCGATCCGGCCACGCGTTTCGCGGGCCGCACCGGCCCGCTGAAGCTGCTGGTGGTGGGCGGCAGCCTGGGCGCGCGCGGCCTCAACACCGTGGTGCCCAAGGCGCTGGCCCGCATCGAGCCGGCCGTGCGCCCGCAGGTGCTGCACCAGAGTGGCGCCAAGCAGATCGACGAGCTGCGCGCCAACTACACGGCGGCCGGCGTCGAAGGCGAACTCACGCCCTTCATCGAAGACACGGCGCAGGCCTATGCGGACGCCGACATCATCGTCGCGCGCGCAGGTGCCAGCACCGTCACAGAAATCGCGGCCGTCGGCGCAGCAGCGCTGTTCGTGCCTTTCCCTTCGGCGGTCGACGACCACCAGACCACCAACGCGCGCTTCCTCGTGGACGCGGGCGGCGGCTGGCTGGTGCAGCAGGCCGACCTCACTCCTGAATTGCTGGCTGACTTGCTACAGAACACAGAGCGCACCGCGCTGATCGACAAGGCCGCGAAGGCCAAGACCATGCAGAAGACCGAAGCCGTCGAGGCGGTCGTCCGCGCCTGCGAGGAGCTTGCCAAATGAAGCACGCGATCCGTCACATCCATTTCGTCGGCATCGGCGGCTCGGGCATGAGCGGCATCGCCGAAGTGCTGCTGAACCTGGGCTACAAGATCACCGGCTCCGACCTGGCCGACAGCGCCACGCTGCGCCGGCTCGCGGGCCTGGGCATCGGTACCTTCGTGGGCCATGCCGCTGCGCATATCGACGGCGCGGACGCGGTCGTCACCTCCACCGCGGTGCAGCCGGACAACCCCGAAGTGCTGGCCGCGCGCGAGAAGCGCATTCCGGTGGTGCCGCGCGCGCTGATGCTGGCCGAGCTGATGCGCCTGAAGCAGGGCATTGCCATTGCCGGCACGCACGGCAAGACCACCACCACCAGCCTGGTGGCGAGCGTGCTCGACGCCGCCGGCCTGGACCCGACCTTCGTGATCGGCGGCCGCCTGAACAGCGCGGGCGCGAATGCGCAGCTCGGCAGCGGCGACTACATCGTGGTCGAGGCCGATGAATCGGACGCCTCGTTCCTGAACCTGCTGCCCGTGATGGCGGTAGTCACGAACATCGATGCCGACCACATGGAGACCTACGGGCACGACTTCGCGAAGCTCAAGAAGGCTTTCGTCGACTTCCTGCACCGCATGCCGTTCTATGGCGTGGCCATCTTGTGCACCGACGACCCCGCGGTGCGCGAGATCGTCGCGAGCGTGACCTGCCCGGTGACCAGCTACGGCTTCGGCGAAGACGCCCAGGTGCGCGCCATCGACGTGCGCGCCGTCGGCGGCCAGATGCATTTCACCGCGCAGCGCCGCAACGGCGTGACGCTGCCCGACCTGCCCATCGTGCTGAACCTGCCCGGCGAGCACAACGTGCGCAATGCGCTGTCGGTGATCGCGGTGGCGGTGGAGCTCGGCATTCCCGACGAGGCCGTGCAGCGCGGCCTGGCGGGCTTCAAGGGCGTGGGCCGCCGCTTCCAGAGCTACGGCGACGTGGCGGTGCAGGGCGGTGACGCCGCTGCTGCTGCTGGCACCTTCACCGTCATCGACGACTACGGCCATCACCCCGTGGAAATGGCGGCCACCATCGCGGCCGCGCGCGGCGCGTTCCCGGGGCGCCGGCTGGTGCTGGCCTTCCAGCCGCACCGCTACACCCGCACGCGCGACTGCTTCGAGGACTTCGTCAAGGTCATCGGCACGGCCGACGCGGTGCTGCTCGGCGAGGTCTATGCCGCCGGCGAGGCGCCCATCGTGGCTGCGGACGGCCGCACGCTGGCACGCGCGCTGCGCGTGGCGGGCAAGGTCGAGCCGGTGTTCGTCGACGACATCGCCGCCATGCCGCAAGCCATTCTCGACAACGCCCGCCCGGGCGACGTGGTGCTCTCGATGGGCGCCGGGTCCATCGGCGCGGTGCCGGCCAAGGTGGTCGAACTGGGCGCCACGCCCTCAACATCGCAGCGCGATTCGCGCCAAGGGAGGGCCGCATGAGCCTTCAGGATCCCAAACTCTTCGGCAAGGTCGCCGTGCTGTTCGGCGGCAGTTCCGCCGAACGCGAAATCTCGTTGATGTCGGGCACCGGCGTGCTCGAAGCCCTGCGCTCGCGCGGCGTGGACGCGCATGCCTTCGACCCCTCGCAGCGCGAGCTGGCCGACCTCAAGCGCGAAGGCTTCGCGCGCTGCTTCGTCGCGCTGCACGGCCGCCACGGCGAGGACGGCACGGTGCAGGGCGCGCTCGAGCTGCTCGGCATTCCCTACACCGGCTCCGGCGTGATGGCCTCCAGCGTGGCCATGGACAAGGTCATGACCAAGCGCATCTGGCAGGCCGACGGGCTGCCCACGCCCAAGTACGTGCGCCTGGCCTTCGACCAGCAAAGCCGCGAGCAGGTCATGGCCGTGCCTGACGTGCTCGGCCTGCCGCTGATCGTGAAGCCGCCGCGCGAGGGCTCGTCCATCGGCGTGACCAAGGTCGAGGGCTACTCCCAGATGCAGGACGCGATCACGCTCTCGGCCAAGTACGACGCAGACGTGCTCTGCGAAGAGTTCATCGAAGGCGAGGAAGTGACCTGCGCCGTGCTCGGCCACGGGCTCGACGCGCGTGCGCTGCCTGTGGTGCGCATCGCCGCGCCCGAAGGCGCCTACGACTACCAGAACAAGTACTTCACCGACGACGTGAAGTACCAGTGCCCGAGCGGCCTGCCCGAGGCGGAAGAGCACGAGATCCAGCGCATCACGCTGGCCGCCTACCGCACGCTCGGCTGCCGCGGCTGGGGCCGTGCCGACGTGATGATCCGCGCCAGCGACCGCAAGCCCTTCCTGCTCGAGATGAACACCTCGCCCGGCATGACCAGCCACTCGCTGGTGCCGATGTCGGCCCGCGCCGCGGGCATCGCCTACGAAGAACTCTGCGTGCGGGTGCTGGCCTCGGCCACGCTCGACGCCACGGGAGGCTCGTTATAGCCATGGCTGACAGCATCCCCGCGCCCTTCGACGTCAAGCTCATGAACATCGTCGCCAACCTTGCGTTCGCGGCGGTGGCGCTCATGCTGCTTGCGGCGGGCGCCTGGTGGGTGCTGCGCCAGCCGTTCTTCCCGATCGTCGGCATCAAGGTGGACGGAGAGGTCACGCACAACAACGCGGTCACGCTGCGCGCCAACGTGGCGCCGCAGCTCAAGGGCAACTTCTTCACCATCGACCTGCTGCGCGCGCGCGCGGCCTTCGAGTCGGTGCCGTGGGTGCGCAGCGCGGTGGTGCGGCGCGAGTTCCCGAACAAGCTGCGCGTGACGCTGACCGAGCAGGTGCCGGTGGCCATCTGGGGCGACGAAGCGGGCTCGAAGCTGATCAACGGCTTCGGCGACGTGTTCGAGGCCAATGTGGCCGAGGTGGACGACAACCTGCCGCGCCTGGACGGCCCGATCGAGCAGGCCGGCCAGGTGCTGGGCATGTACCGCGTGCTGCAGCCGCAGTTCAAGCCGTATGACTTCAGCATCGACGAGCTCACGCTGTCGAGCCGGGGCAGCTGGAAGGTCGTGCTGGACACCGGCGCCGAGATCGAGCTGGGCCGAGGCCAGGGCGAGGAAGTGTCGGCCCGCCTGCAGCGCTTCCTGAAGACCGTGACCCAGGTCGCGGGCCAGTACCACCGCACGGTGGCGGATGTCGAAGGCGCCGATCTGCGCCACAACGACGCGTATGCATTGCGGCTGCGCGGCGTCACCACGGTCTCGCCAGAGGCCCCAAGAAAAATCAAGTAGCGAATACCGAGGAATCGAGGACATATCAATGCCCAAAGAATACAAAGACCTGGTCGTAGGACTCGACATCGGCACCGCCAAAGTGATGGTGGTGGTGGCCGAGGTGCTGCCCGGCGGCGAGCTCAAGCTGGCCGGCCTCGGCATCGCGCCGAGCAACGGGCTCAAGCGCGGCGTGGTGGTGAACATCGACGCCACGGTGCAGAGCATCCAGCAGGCGCTGAAAGAGGCCGAGCTGATGGCCGACTGCAAGATCAGCCGGGTCTACACCGGCATCACCGGCAGCCACATCCGCGGCATCAACTCGAGCGGCATGGTGGCGGTGAAGGACAAGGAAGTGACGCCCGCCGACGTGGCCCGCGTGGTGGAGACGGCGCGCGCCATCAACATCTCCAGCGACCAGCGCCTGCTGCTGGTGGAGCCGCAGGAGTTCGTGATCGACGGCCAGGACGTGAAGGAGCCGATCGGCATGAGCGGCATGCGGCTCGAGGCCAAGGTGCACATCGTGACCGGCGCGCAGAGCGCGGCCGAGAACATCATCAAGTGCGTGCGCCGCTGCGGCCTGGAGGTCGACCAGCTGATGCTGAACCCGCTGGCCTCCAGCCAGGCGGTGCTGACCGAGGACGAGCGCGAACTGGGCGTGGTGCTGGTCGACATCGGCGCGGGCACCACCGACGTGGCGATCTTCACCAACGGCGCGATCCGCCATACGGCCGTGATCCCGATCGCGGGCGACCTCATCACGAGCGACATCGCGATGGCGCTGCGCACGCCGACCAAGGACGCGGAAGACATCAAGGTCGAGAACGGCTTCGCCAAGCAGCTGCTGGCCGACCCCGACACGCAGGTCGAAGTGCCGGGGCTCGGCGACCGCGGACCGCGCATGCTGAGCAAGCAGGCGCTGGCCGGCGTGATCGAGCCGCGCATCGAGGAAATCTTCTCGCTGGTGCAGCAGGTGGTGCGCGAGTCGGGCTATGAAGAAGTGCTGTCGTCGGGCGTGGTGCTCACGGGCGGCAGCGCGGTGATGCCCGGCATGGTCGAACTCGGCGAGGACATCTTCCTCAAGCCGGTGCGACGCGGCATTCCAAAGTATTCCAGCGCGTTGTCTGACATGGTCGCGCAGCCTCGCGCCGCTACAGTCATGGGCCTTCTCGAAGAGGCACGCTTCGCGCGCATGCGCGGCTTCAAGGTCGCGCAGAAGAACGGGTCGGTGAAAACCGCATTCGGGCGCTTCAAGGACTTCATAGTGGGGAATTTCTGACGATGATCAAGTCTCCACTCTGGCTCGCGCGCGGCAGCCCTCCATTGCACTTCAACGAGCGATGGCGACGAACAGGTCCACCGCCATGACGAGCGCATCGTTGTTCCAGTCGCGGCACAAGAAATATTCATAGACACATAACGGCAACTGCAAGATTCAAGGAGTTAGAAATGACCATCGAAATGATCGAAGTCGAAGAGTTCAATCAGGGCACGCAGATCAAGGTGATCGGCGTCGGCGGTGGCGGCGGCAATGCGGTCGCCCACATGATGGAGCGCGGTGTGCAGGGCGTTCAGTTCGTCTGCGCGAACACCGACGCCCAGGCACTGCAGCGCAGCAGCGCGCACAAGATCATCCAGCTCGGCACCAGCGGCCTGGGCGCCGGCAGCAAGCCCGAGAAGGGCCGTGACGCGGCCGAAGCGGCGGTGGACGACATCCGCGCGGCCATCGACGGCGCGCACATGCTGTTCATCACCGCCGGCATGGGCGGCGGCACCGGCACCGGTGCGGCTCCCGTGATCGCGCGCGTCGCCAAGGAAATGGGCATCCTGACCGTGGGCGTGGTGACCAAGCCCTTCGACTGGGAAGGCGGTCGCCGCATGACCAACGCCGACGCCGGCCTGGCCGAGCTCGAAGCCAACGTCGACTCGCTGATCGTGGTGCTCAACGAGAAGCTGCTCGACGTGCTGGGCGAAGACGTCACGCAGGACGAGGCCTTCGCGCAAGCCAACGACGTGCTGAAGAACGCCGTGGGCGGCATCTCGGAAATCATCAACGAGTACGGCGGCGTGAACGTCGACTTCGAAGACGTGCGCACCGTGATGGGCGAACCCGGCAAGGCCATGATGGGCACGGCCGCGGCCGCGGGCCCCGACCGCGCGCGCATCGCCGCCGAACAGGCAGTGGCCTGCCCGCTGCTCGAAGGCATCGACCTGTCGGGCGCCAAGGGCGTGCTGGTGCTGGTGACGGCATCGAAGGGCTCGCTGAAGCTGAACGAGTCGAAGCTGGCGATGAACACCATCCGCGCCTACGCTTCGCCGGACGCGCACGTGATCTACGGCGCCGCCTACGACGACAGCCTCGGCGACGAGATGCGCGTCACCGTGGTGGCCACCGGCCTGTCGCGCGCCGACGCACGCCGCCAGGCCCCGACCCTGGAAGTGATCCGCACCGGCACCGACAACATCGGCTTCACCGTGCCCACGCTGGGCGGCACCGGCCACGCGCACAGCAGCGGCAGCCAGCCGAACTACGACGGCATGGCCGTGCCCAGCGTGTGGCGCACCAACCGCACGATGGCCGCCGCCAAGGTGGACGCGCTGTCGTCGGGCGGCATGGACGACTTCGAGATTCCGGCCTTCCTGCGCCGCCAGGCCGACTGAGCCTGGCTCGCCCCCAGGCTGCGCGCACTTCGTGTCGCTTCGCCAACCCCCTGCCGGGGGCGACACCTGCGGCCCGGCAAAGCCGGTTCCGCGGTGTCCCGCGAATCGACGGACCGGACGCAGCGGGCACGAGGGTTCGCAAGGGGCCACGGTGACGACCTGAAAGGGACGTTCACCGGCTCTGCACACTGCGTTCGCTTCGTGCCCGTTGCGTCCATTTCGCGCGCATCCGGCGGGATTGCATAGAACCCATGTCTATCGGTGCCATAGCCAGGGGCATAGGCCGCCACCCCCGTGGCGCGCCTAAAATCGCCGGCGTGCTGCAACAACGAACCCTCAAGTCGATCAGCCGCGCCGTGGGCGTGGGGCTCCACAGCGGCCAACGCGTGGAGCTGACCCTGCGACCGGCCCCGGCCGACACGGGCATCGTGTTCCGCCGCGTCGACCTGCCGGAACCTGTCGACATCCGCATGACCGCCGAGTCGGTCACCGACACGCGCCTGGCGTCCACGGTCTCCACCGGCGGCGCCAAGGTGCAGACCGTCGAGCACATCATGTCGGCCTGCGCGGGCCTCGGCATCGACAACCTCTACATCGACATCACGGCCGACGAAGTGCCGATCCTCGACGGGTCGGCCTCTTCTTTCGTGTTCCTGCTGCAGAGCGCGGGCATCGCGCTGCAGAAGGCGCCGCGCCGCTTCATCCGCGTAACCCGCAAGGTCGAGGTGCGCGAGGGCGAGGGCGCCAACGAGAAGTGGGCGCGGCTGGAGCCGTACCACGGCTTCAAGCTGAGCTTCGAGATCGACTTCGACCACCGCGTCGTCAATTCCACCGGCCAGCGCGTGGAGTTCGACCTGGGCACCGACTCCTACAGCCGCGACATCGCGCGCGCCCGCACCTTCGGCTTCACGAAAGAGGTCGAGTACATGCGCAGCAAGGGCCTCGCGCTCGGCGGTGGCCTGGACAACGCGATCGTGATGGACGACACCAAGGTGCTCAATGCAGGCGGCCTGCGCTACGACGACGAGTTCGTGAAGCACAAGATCCTCGACGCCATGGGCGACCTGTACATCATCGGCAAGCCGCTGCTGGCCGCGTACACCGCGTTCCGCTCGGGCCATGCGCTGAACAACAAGCTGCTGCGCGAGTTGCTCTCGCACAGCGACGCCTACGAAGTCGTGACCTTCGAAGACGAGAAGCGCGCACCGCGCGGCTTCGGCGAAGTCGCCCGCGCCTGGTAGGCCCGGCGCAGGCCACGTTCACACATGCTTCTTTTCCGCTGGGCCATCCTGCTGCTTCTGCTGGTGGCGGGCGTGTCCTTTGCGTTCTATGCGGGCACCGGGCAGGTCAAGTACCGGCGCTTCGGCTGGATCGTGCTGAAGTGGACGCTGCTGGCGGCGTTCGGCTTCTTCGCGGTGCTGATCGCCGAGCGCGTGGCCTAGCCGACGCCCCAGGCCCCTTGGCACTCAGGCGGCCAACGCCTGCAGCGCCTGCACCTGCTGCGCCAGCAGCGGCCCCTTGCGATGGGCCGGCACCAGCAGCATGACGGTATCTCCCAGCGCCTTCGGCCGTCCCCATGGCGCATGCAGCCTGCCTTGGGCGAGCAGCGGCGCGACGAGCTGTTCCCGGCCCATCAACACACCTTCGCCGTCGACCGCGGCCTGCAGCGCGAGGCTGTAGAGCGAGAAGTCCGGCCCCGCGGCCAGCGCATCGGCTTCGGCCGCCGTGGTGCCTGCGCGCGTGGCTTGCAGCCAGCGCCGCCAGTCGTCTTGCCACACGGTGTCGTGCAGGCCGCCGCAGCGGGCCAGCAGTTCCGCCAGGTCGTCGAGCGATCGGGGCCGGCCGCTGGGCAGCGGCTGCTGCAGGCGTGGACTGCAGACGGGAAGCAGCCGGTCTCGCGCCAGAGGAATCGCCTGCGCACCGACTGCCGTCTCGATGTGCTCACCGGCCCGCGCATAGAACAACCCCAGGTCGAAGGGCTCGCGGCGAAAGTTCGGCGGGTGCTCGAGCGCCGTCACCGACACCTGCACGCCGGGCAGCGCGGCCTTCAATCGCGAGAGCCGGGGCGACAGCCACAGCTGCGCCACGGCAGGCAGGGCCGCCACTTGCAGCGTGCTGCGGCGAGCGGCGGTCTGGGTCTCGTGGCGCAGCGCCTGCACCGCGAGGCCGAGCTGGTCGACGGCGGCGCTGAGGGCAGGCAGGGCCCGCCGCCCATGCGCGCTCAGGCGTATGCCCTGGCTGTGCCGTTCGAACAGCGCGCCGCCGGCCCAGCTCTCCAGCGCCTTGATCTGCTGCGCGACGGCGGCCGGGGTGACGAACAGCTCTTCCGCCGCCCGCGCGAAGCTGCCGTGGCGCGCGGCCGCTTCGAAGGCACGCACGGCGGTGTGCGGAGGCAGGCGGGGGCGGGGCGGTGCGAGCGGCATCGAGAACGAGAAAGATCAGGCCAAGTTTTTCTAAGGCTGGGGCACAGATTATCCGGTTTGCCCGCTGCCGTGCGGCGCGCGACGATGCGGCCACACACCACTTCCAGCGAGATACGCCGCATGCCTGCCGCCCTGCAACGCCGCCCCTGGGTTCCCGCCGCCAGCGAAGACCACGTGCTCTCCATTGCCGCCGATGCCGCAGCGCGCGACGCGGCCGGCGTCGCCGCCGAGATCGAGCGGCTGGTGGCCGACAACCACCGCATCCACGATGTCGACGGCCTGAACCTCAACCCCGCCACGAACGTCATGAACCCGGCGGCCGAGGCGCTGCTGTCGCGCGGGCTCGGCTCGCGCCCGTCGCTCGGCTATCCCGGCGACAAATACGAGATGGGGCTGGAAGCCATCGAGCGCATCGAGGTGGTCGCCGCCGAGCTGGCGGCCGAGGTGTTCGGCGCCAAGTTCGCCGAGGTGCGCGTGGGCTCCGGCGCGCTGTCGAATCTCTATGTGTTCATGGCCACCTGCCAGCCCGGCGACACCATCATCGCGCCACCCGCCACCATCGGCGGCCACGTCACGCACCATGCGGCGGGCGCGGCCGGCCTCTACGGCCTGAAGACCGTGCCGGCGCCCGTCGATGCCGACGGCTACACCGTCGACGTGGGCGCGCTGGCCCGGCTGGCGCGCGAGGTGAAACCGAAGCTCATCACCATCGGCGGCAGCCTCAATCTCTTTCCGCACCCCGTGCCCGCCATCCGCGAGATTGCCGACAGCGTGGGCGCGAAGCTGCTGTTCGACGCCGCGCACCTGTCGGGCATGGTGGCCGGCAAGGCATGGCCGCAGCCGCTCGAAGAGGGCGCGCATGCCATCACCATGAGCACCTACAAGAGCCTGGGCGGCCCGGCGGGCGGGCTGATCGTGTCGAACGACGCGGCGCTGATGGAGCGCATCGACGCCATCGCCTATCCCGGCCTCACGGCCAATTCGGACGCGGGCCGAACCGCCGCGCTGGCCCGCGGGCTGCTCGACTGGAAGGTGCACGGCAAGGCCTATGCCGCCGCGATGCGCGAGACCGCGCAGGCACTGGCGCGCGCGCTCCATGCTGAGGGGCTGCCGGTGTTCGCCAGGGCGCGCGGCTTCACGCAGTCGCACCAGCTGGCGGTCGAGGCCGCGCGCTGGGGCGGCGGGCAGCGCGCCGCGAAGCTGCTCGCGCAAGGCGGCCTGCTGGCCTGCGGCATCGGGCTGCCCGTGGCGCCGGTCGAAGGCGACATCAACGGCCTGCGGCTCGGCGTGCCGGAGATCGTGCGCCTCGGCTTCACGGCCGAGGACATGCCGCAGCTGGCGTCGTGGATCGCGCGCGCCCTGCAAGGCGACGCCGCCTCGGTGGCGGCCGAAGTGCGCGAGCGCCGCAAGCGCCTGGGCGAGCTGCGTTACATCGTGCGCTGAGTCAGCGCGAGCGGCCCTGCCGGTAGGTGCCGGCATGCGTCTTCGAAAGCTCGGCCGCCTGAGCGAGCCGCGCCATCGAACGCCCCACCTGCGCATGCGTGATGGCGATGCCCAGCGCATCGGCCGCGTCGGCGCCGGGCAGGCCCGGCAGGTCGAGCAGGCGCTTCACCATCTCCTGCACCTGCGCCTTGGCGGCCTGTCCGTGCCCGGCCACGGCCTTCTTCATCTGCAGCGCGGTGTATTCGGCCACCGAGAGGTTGCTGTTGACCAGCGAGGTCACGCATGCGCCGCGCGCCTGCCCCAGCAGCAGCGTCGACTGCGGGTTGACGTTGACGAAGATGATTTCCACCGCCGACGTATCGGGCTGGTAGCGCGCCGTGATTTCCGCGATGCCGTCGAACAGCACCTTGAGCCGTGCCGGCAGGTTGCCGGTGCCCAGGTGCCGCGTGCTGATGGTGCCGCTGGCCACGTAGCGCAGCGCATGGCCGTCCGCGTCGACCACGCCGAAGCCGGTGGTCTGCAAGCCGGGGTCGATGCCGAGAATTCGCATGAACAGGAAGGAGGCCTTTGCTGCCTCAGGCGTTGAAGTACCAGCGGATCGAGTGGAAGAAGATCGGCGCCGCGAAGCACAGCGCGTCGACGCGGTCGAGCAGCCCGTTGGCCCCGGTCACGCCCACGCCCTTCTTGCCCCAGTTGGGAATGCCGCGGTCGCGCTTGAGCGCCTTCATCACCAGGTGCCCCATCGACCCCGCGATGCATGCGATGACCGACACCGCGAGCGCCTGGGCGAACTTGAACGGCGTGATGAAGGAGAACAGCGCACCCACCAGGCTGGCCACCACGATGCCGATGCCCCAACTGGTCCAGTTGAAGCTGCGGCTCACGTTGGGCGCGAAGGGCGCGCGCTGGGTGCGGCGCGAGATGAGGTGCTGCACCAGCACCGAGGTCTGCACCACGAACACCAGGAAGAACACGAGGAAGGCGCTCTTGCCTTCGTAGCCGGGGAAGCTCAGCAGCAGCAGCGCGGGCACGTGGCTCATGCCGTAGACGCAGACCATGATGCCCCACTGCAGCTTGGCGTTGCGTTCGAGGAACTGGCTCGGGTCGTTGGCCAGCGCGCTCGCCACCGGGATGGCGAGGAACACGTAGACCGGGATGAAGACGGTGAAAAGGTCGAAGCGCGCGGTGGCGACGAGCCAGAACTGGATCGGCAGCACCACGAAGAAGGCGAGGATGAGGCTGCGGTGGTCGCCGCGCCGCGTGGGCGAGAGGGTGATGAATTCGCGCAGCGAGAAGAAGGCGATCAGCGCGAAGAGCACGGTGGCCACCGTCTCGCCCAGCGCCCAGCCGATCCAGAAGATCACGGCCATGAACCAGGTGGTGCCGAGCAGTCCGCGGAAGTGGGCCAGCTCGGCCTGCCAGGCGGCGTCGTGCACGGGGTTGCGGCGTTCCCTGAAGGTGAGGAAGAACGCGGTGGCGCTCACGATCGCGAGCACGCCGAAGACGATGAGGAAGAGGGCGGCGACCTGCTGGGTCGGGGTCAGGTTGCGCAGGAACTGGTTCATTTTTTACTGCGCTTCGGGTTTGTTCAGGGCGTGTGTGAAGGCCACCGGGTAGCTCCCTCCGCGAATGTCCCCCGGCCTGCGGCCTCCTCCTTTATTTCGCTGCGGGAGCCACCCGGCGCCCTTCACACAATGGGCGCGGCTGTTGTGCAGGCCGATCGAGAAGTGCTTCATGTCAGACATCGCGCAAAGCGATCACCGCGGCGCGTGCACGGTCGAGGAAGGGACGGCGCTCCTCGCCTTCCTCGACGCGGATCGGCGCGCCGAAGGTGACGGAGCAAAGAATGGGCACGGGCACGATCTCGCCCTTGGGCATGACGCGCTGCACGTTGTCGATCCAGGCCGGCACCAGCACCACCTCGGGGAACATGGTGGCGAGCGCGTAGAGGCCCGACTTGAACTTCTGCGGCTCGCCGGTGTGGCCGCGCGTGCCCTCGGGGAAGATGATGATCGAGTCGCCGCTGCGCAGGGCTTCGATGAGCGGGGCCAGCGGATCGGTTGCGGGCGCGGCCGCAGAGGTCTCGGGTTCCGGGGCAGCAGGGGGA